>NZ_JANLGG010000009.1:29148-114529 GCF_024655735.1 Aeromicrobium sp. 50.2.37 | reverse complement strand
GCCACCCGCCCCGTCCGTGCTCGTCCTGCGTCAGCCGCTGTAGCCGAACGCCCGGTTCCACCGCGCCACCACGTCGGCGCCGATGTCCCGCGCCTCCTCGGGGGTGTAGAGCGTGAACTGGTCGGAGTCGGCCGCCGGGAGCTGGTAGTCGCCCACCGGCGTCTCGGGGGTGTCCGTCCGCGCCGGCACGAAGCCCTGCGCCGCTGCGAACCTCTGGCCCGAGACCGACATCGTCCAGTTCTGGAACACCTGGGCCGCCGGGCTGTCGACGCCCGCCTCGGTCACACCCTGCATGTTGTAGGTGCCCGACACACCGGCCGGCGGCACCACCAGCGTGATCGGCGCACCCGCGACCTCGGCACCGTAGGTGCTGTTGAAGCCGGAGGTCACGACCTCGATCTCGCCGCGGGCGAGCGCCTCCAGCTGCACGCTGGTGGTGTCGAAGATCCGCGGGTCCTGAGCGGCGAGCTTCTCCCAGTAGTCGTCCCCGAGCTCGGTCTCCTGGAAGCGGGCCAGCCCCTGCACGGTGCCACCGGCACCGGCGTTCACGATGCCGAGCTTGCCCTTCCACTTGGGGTCGAGCAGGTCGTCCCAGTCCTGGGGCACGTCGTCACCCTGGACGGCCTGGTTGTTGTAGGCGAAGGAGTAGGCCGAGTAGTACGGCGCGTAGTAGAGGCCGTCCTCCCAGACGACGCCGTCCATGCCGGTGAGGGTGTCGTAGGACGCGACCTCGTAGGGCGCGTACACGCCCTCGGAGGCGAACTGCTCGGCGAGCACCGGGTCGGTGATGGTGACCACGCCGGCGTCGAGACGACCGGCACCGGCCTCGCTCAGCACCCGCTCGGACAGCTTGCCCGAGGGCATGCGGGTCATGTCGACGTCGATGCCGGTCTCGGCCTCGAACCGTGCGGCGGTGACCTCGGCGCTCTCGGCGCCCGACGCGGTGTACCAGGCGACGCTGCCCTCCTCGCGTGCTGCCTCGAGCAGCTCGGCGTCGGCCACCTCCTCGCCCTCGATGACGAGTCCGTCGGAGTCGTCGATCTCCGGCATCGCGAGGATCTCCTCGGCGGCGCTGTCGGCACCGGCGCTGCCGGACGCCTCCCCACTGCCACCGCAGGCGGCGAGGGTGAGGGACACCGCCGCGACCGCGGCCACGGCGAGGGTCTTGGGGGTCTTCTTCATGTCGTCCTCCTTGGACGTCCTTCGGGGGGTCGAGAGGCGCAGGGTGCGCCGCGGGGTCATCGGTTCGCCAGTCGTCGCGGGATGTAGGAGAGGACGAACATGATGAGGCAGTACAGGAGGCTCATGGCCGCCGCACCGCGCAAGGCTCCGCCGTTCTCGAACGCGTCGTAGATCGCGATCGAGAGGATCTTGGTGTCGGTCGTGTACAGGAACAGCGGCACCGTCAGCTCGCGCATGCTGAGCATGAGCAGCAGCACGAACGTGGACAGCAGCCCGACCTTCATGAGGGGCACGGTGACCGCGAGGATCGCCCGGGTGCGGCTGGCGCCGAGCATGACGGCGCTGTCCTCGAGGTCCCGGTCGGTCTGCAGGATCGACGACGCGATGCCGCGGAAGCCCTGGGGCGACTGGACGGCGATGAACGCGATCGCCATCACCGCCAGAGTGCCGTAGAGCGGGATCGGCATCACGAGCCACGTCCAGAGCAGACCCATGCCGAGCACGACCGCGGGGATCGCGAGCGGAACCATCGAGATGCCCTCGACGAGGCGCCGTCCGCTCACGGTGGTGCGGTAGACGGTGTAGCCGCACACGAAGGCCAGGACGGTGCCGGCCGTCGCGGCGACGATGCTCACCACGACGCTGTTGCCGGTCGCCTCGAGGAAGCCCTCGGACTGCAGGACCGTGCCCAGGATCGACAGGTCGAACGCGCCCGGCTGGAACAGGTCCCCGATCGACGTCATGTAGGGCGTCGCCCGCCCGGCCGTCACGACCAGCGCCAGGAGCGGAAGCACGATCGACAGCGTGAAGAAGCCGAGCACGGCGACGAGGGCGGGCGTCCGCCACTTCCCCAGCGCGATCTTCTTGTTCTTCACGCCCTTGCCGGTGACCGTGGTGAACGACCGCTTGGCGATCACCCGGTTCTGCAGCGCGGTGGCGACCAGCACGACGGCGACCAGCACGATGGCGATGGCGGCGCTCTCGTTGCCGCGCGACGGTGTCGCGTTCAGCAGCCGGAAGATGAACGTCGGCAGGGTGTCGACCCCGCCGGGGGTGCCCAGCACCTGCGCCACCGGGAAGTTCTCGAAGATGAGGGTGAAGGTGAGGATGCCCGACCCGAGGACCGCAGGCAGCGCGAGCGGGAACGAGATCCGGCGCAGCATCGTGCGGGTGGAGGAGCCGTGGATCTGCGCGGCCTCCTCCAGGTCCGGGCTCATGAGCGAGAGGGCCGCGTGCACCATGAGGAACGTGTACGGCGCGTAGTACATCGCGAAGACCAGGACGAGGCCCGGCATCGAGTACATGTTCACGAAGGCGGGCAGCCCCACGTCGCGCAGGCCGATGTTGAGCAGGCCGGCGTTCGGGCTGCCGAGCATGGACCAGGCGAGCGCACCGACGTAGGACGGCAGGAACATCGGCATGAGCCCGACGAGGTAGACGAAGGACGGGATGCGGATGTCGGTCCGCGCGGCGAGGAAGGCCAGGCCTCCGCCGATCAGACCGGCCAGGAGCGTGGCCGCGATGGCCATGACCATCGAGTTCACGAACGCCTGCCGCACCTCGGGGACGCCGAGGACGCCGAAGTTGCCGAGTGTCGGCGAGAGGCTGATGTTGCCCGGCCGCGGGACGGAGCCGGTCATGGAGGCCAGCAGCACGAAGCCGGCCGGCACGAGGATGAGGAACGCCAGCACGGCGATCAGCAGACCGGAGCCGAGCCACCGGCGCAGGAACCCGGCGCGGGTCCTGGGGGCGCTCGTGTCGGAGCGCGGTGCGGGCGACGGCGCCGCGGGCGCGTCGACGAGGGTGGAGGCCACGTCACTCACCCGCCTGGCCGGCGCCGACGAGCTCGGGGCGCGTCGCGGGTGCCGGGCCGTCGGGGACGATCCCGGGCACCTGGTCGGGCAGGACCTTCACGTCGCGGGCGTCGACCTGCACGAACACGCGGTCGCCGGGACGGAAGACGCTGACGGCGGAGCCGGCGAGGGTGGCCTCGACGACCGGGCCGGCGTCGAGCGTCACCGAGCAGCGGGTCGTCGCCCCCTGGAAGACCGTCACGCCGACGGTGCCCTCCCAGGCGTTCGCAACCTGCTCGTCACGCTCGAGCGTCACCCGGACGTGCTCAGGACGGATGCTCACGCTGGCCGGCACGTCGCCGAGGCCGGCGGACTCGCTCACCAGCTCCAACGGGTGCTCGGCCGACTCGAGGCGGTGGCCCGTGCCCGGCTTGACCGGGAAGATGTTGAGCACGCCGAGGAACGCCGCGATCGACGCGGACGCCGGGGTGTCGTAGATCTCCGTCGGCGCGGCCAGCTGGGCGATGCGCCCGTGCTGCATCACGGCGACGCGGTCGGCCAGCGCCAGCGCCTCGCTCTGGTCGTGCGTCACGTAGATCGACGTCAGGCCCAGGTCCAGCTGCAGGCGCCGCAGCTCGACCCGCAGGTCGTCGCGCAGCCGGGCGTCGAGGTTCGACAGCGGCTCGTCCAGCAGCATGATCGCGGGCTCCATGGCGAGGCTGCGGGCCAGCGCGACGCGCTGCATCTGGCCCCCCGAGAGTGCGCTCGCGCTCTTGTCGGCCTGGTCCTCCAGGCCGACGGTCCGCAGGGTGGTCAGGGCCTTCTCGCGCAGCTCGGACTTGGCGACCTTCTGCATCCGCAGCGGGAAGGCCACGTTCTCCAGCACCGTGAGGTGCGGCCAGACCGCGTACGACTGGAACACCAGCCCGACGTTGCGCTTGTTGGCCGGGACCCGGGTGCCCGCGTCCGCGTCGAAGACCGCGCGACCGCCGATGCTGATCCGACCGGCCGACGGCTCCTCGAGCCCGGCCACGCACCGCATCGTGCTGGTCTTGCCGCAGCCGGACTGGCCGAGCATCACGATGGACTCGCCGTCGGCGATGTCCAGCGACAGGTCCTTCACCGCCTGGAAGTCGCCATAGTGCAGCGACAGGTTCTCGATCGTGACGTCCATGTCAGCTCTCCTTCGTCACAGGGGTGGGGGTGCGGACCGTGACGAGCGCGTCCAGCGCCACGACACCCTGACCGGCGCGGAGGACCGCGACGGGGTTGATCTCGGCCTCGACGACGTCGGGGCGGTGGTGGGCGAGCCGCGAGACGGACACGACCAGGTCGGCCAGCGCGTCGAGGTCGCCGAGCGGGGCCGAGCGGTAGCCGCGCGACAGGGCCGTCGCGCGGACCTCCTCGACCATGGTCCGTGCGACAGCCCGGTCGACGGGTGCGAGCCGCACGGCGCTGTCGCCGTAGAGCTCGACGTTGACGCCGCCGGAGGCGAGGACGACGAGCGGACCGACGGTCTCGCTGACCCGGTAGCCGACGAGCACCTCCTGCACGGGATCGGTCACCATCTCCTGCACGAGCACCGTGTCGGCACCGACCTCGGGCCGGTGCTCGGCCACGGAGGCGAGGATGCGCTCTCGCGCCGCCTGCACGCCGTCGGCGTCCTTCAGCCCGATCTCGACGCCGCCGACGTCGGACTTGTGCGCGATCTCGTCGGACAGGACCTTCACGACCACCGGGTAGGGCAGGTCGGCCGGCACGGAGTCGTCGGGGCCCACCACGTGCGAGACGGGGAAGCGGGCGCCCACGGCTGCCAGCACGTCGGCCGACGCGTGCTCGTCGAGCGCGGTGACCCCGAGCGGGGTGGAACCGACGGCCTCGACGGGCGGGACGGCCAGCGCGTCGAGCCGCGGGGCGGACGCGCGCAGGGTCGCGGCGACCGACTCCGCGCAGGACTCGATGGTGCGGAAGGCCGGTACGCCCGCCCAGTGCAGGCGGGCCAGGGTCGTGAGTGCGTCGGGCAGGGCCCACGCGACGACCGGGAGGTCGCGACCCGCGAAGTCCTCGATGGCGCTCGCGGCGAGCTCGGGGTTGAGCCTCGCGGACGAGCCGATCACGAAGACGAGCAGGTCCAGCTCCTGGCTGGCCTCGAGGATGCCGAGCACCGACGTCACCTTGTCGTGACGGGTGCCGGCCAGCGTCAGGTCGACGATGAGGCTCTCGACCACGGCGACGCCCGCGTCGTTGATCGCCTGGAACACGGCGCTCGACGGCTTGGTGACGGTGAGTCCGCGCATCTCCAGCTCGTCGACGGCGATGGCCGCACCGCCACCGGTGGACGTGATGACGCCGACCCGCGGCGGGGTGCCGTCGGCGCGGCGCGGCACGTCGGCGAGACGCCGCTGCACGGCACCGCACTCGACGAGCGACTCGAAGTTCTCGACGCGCACGAACCCGCACGCCTCGAAGAACGCCGACGCCTCGCTGTCCTCGCCGGCGAGCGCGCCGGTGTGCGAGACCGACAGCTCGGCGGCCGCGTCGGAACGGCCCAGCTTGTAGACCGTGACCGGCTTGCCACGCTCGTGCGCCAGGCGCGCGAACTCCGCGAGCGGGGCCGCGTTGTCGAGCGACTCCAGGAACAGGCAGTAGGAGTCGACCTCCGGATCGTCGACCGTGGCGGCGCAGATCTCGCCGAGCGTCAGGTCGATCTCCGAACCGGTCGAGACGAGCCCGGCGAAGCCGATGCCGACCGCCTTGGCGCGGGTCATGAGCGCGCCGATGACGCTGCCGGACTGCGACGCGACGACCGTGCGGCCCACGGGGATGTCGTCCTCGGCGAAGGCGGCGTTGGCCGTCAGGAGCATCCCCGCGCCGGGGTTCACCACGCCGATGCTGTTGGGCCCCACGATGCGCACACCGTATCGGCGGGCCACCTCGAGCAGCTCGCGCTGTCGCTCGGCACCCTCGGGTCCGGCCTCGGCGAAGCCGCCGGCCAGCACGGTCACGACGGGCACGCCGCGCTCGCCGCACTCGCGCACGGCGTCGACGACGAAACGGGTGTCGGCGGCGACGAACACGTGGTCGGGCGTCTCCGGCAGGGCCGAGATGCTGGGCCACGCCTTCTCGCCGAGCACCGTGTCGCGGCGCGGGTTGACCGGGTAGACCCGGCCCGCGTACCCGGCCTTGCGCAGGAACGCCAGCGGTCGGGCGCCGGTCTTGGTGATGTCGTCGGAGGCGCCGATGATGGCGACCGACTCCGGGTGCAGCAGGGCTGCGCCCAGCGTGGTGGTGGACAGGACGGTCACGACGCGACCTCCTCGGGCAGGACGACGTCGAGCGTCGTGCGGGCGCTGGGCGCGGTCCAGGTCTGCTCGGCCAGGGCCGCGGCGCGGTCGTGGCCGATCACCGGTCCGGCGAGACGGACGAGCTTGGCGGTCATGTCGTCGTCGCTGACCGGGTTCGACGGCTCGCCGTAGGGCGTGTCGACCTGCTCGGTGAGGACGGTGCCGTCGTGCAGGGTCACCTCGAGCACGGCGCGGCGCAGCCGCGGGTAGGCCGCGTCGGCGTCGTCGTCGGCCACCACGGCGACGCGACCGACGAGGTCGCGCACGGTGGCGTCGTGGCGGGCCTCGGGGCCGAACTCGGTCAGGCCGACCTCGTCGAACGTGAGGGCGACGGTCACGGCGAACGGGATGCTCATCTGTGCGTCGAGGAACTCGTCGACGTCGGTCGCGGCGTGGTGCGAGGCGACCGTGTAGGTGCGGACCAGCACGGAGGCGACGTCGTCGCCCTTGAGCCCGTGCTCGGCCCGCAGCGCGAGGGCCGCGTCGATGGGTCCGTGCAGGTGCCGGCAGCAGGGGTAGGGCTTGACGTAGGTGCGCAGGAAGACCCACTCCTCGCCGAGGCCGCCGAGCAGGGTGTCGGCGTCGAGCTCGCCGCGGGTGAACGCCTCCGCGTACCCGTGCCGGGCCTCGAGGACGCCGCGCGGGCCGGTGACGCCGGCCTGCGCCAGCTCGGCACTCGCGATCGCGTCGCGGGCCGCCTTGCCGGGGTGCAGGCGCTTGACCTCGGCCGCCTGGCCGAGGAACGCGAACAGGCCTCCGGCGTGCGACGCGGCGATGCCGAGCGCGTGCTCCATCTGCTCCGCATCGAGGCGGTGCAGCACGCCGACGGCGAGGGCCCCGGCCAGGACTCCGGTGAGCGGCGTGTTGTGGAAGTGGTTGCGCCACGTGGCCGGGTGGCCGGCGGCGGCCAGGCGGCAGACGCCCTCCAGGCCGACCGCGAGCGCACGCTCGGTGAGGTCGTCGTCGCTGCCCGCGGCCTGGGCCGCAGCCAGCACGGCGGGGAACACGACGGTGCTCGGGTGGACGCTGCCCGGCGTGTAGCCGTCGTCGACCTCCAGGCAGTGCGCGCTCGTGCCGTTGACCAGCGCGGCACCGAGGGCCGAGAGCCGGCCCGTGCCGACCGCCTCCGCAGCATCGCCGCCGTACTGGACCTTCGCGTGCGTGGCGACCTGGCGCGACGTCGGCGCCGCGGCGCCGGGGATCACCGCGGCCAGGTAGTCCACCCAGAGTCGGCGGACGTGGTGACGGGTGGCGTCGTCGAGCGGACGATCGGCCTGGGCGGCGGCCCACGCGGCGACCGCAGCGGTGGCGCCCGCGAGCTCGGGGCTCGCGGCGTCAGGACTGGTGGGGGTGCTGGTGCTCATCGGCTGGCTCCCGCCCGCTGGTCGAAGCGTCGGCCGAAGACCGACTGGGCGATGGTGTTGCGCAGGATCTCCGTGGACCCGCCGGCGATCATCCAGCCGCGGGTCCGGCGCACGATGTACTCCATCGGGAACTCCTGGGAGTAGCCGCTGGCGCCGAACACCTGCAAGGCGTCGTTGGCGACCTTGAACGCCGTCTCGTTGGCGTGCACCTTGGCGATCGCGGCGTCGGTGGAGTCGGGCGCACCGGCGTCGGCGTCGGCCACGGCACGGAAGAGCAGCATCTTGGAGGCGTCCAGCTGGATCCTCATGTCGGCGAACTTCCACTGCAGGCCCTGGAACTCGCACAGGTTCTTGCCGAACTGCGTGCGCACCTGGGCGTGCTCGACGGCCCGCTCGTAGGCGCTCTCGGCGAGGGCGAGGGCGCGTGAGGCGTTGCCCATCCGCTCGACGCCGAAGATCGACAGCATGGAGCGGACGGCGCCGGACTCGGCCAGCACGTAGTCGCGCGGCACGCGGCACTCGTCGAAGTAGAGCTGGCAGTGCGACTCGCCCGACATGTGCCGCTCGGTCTTGCCGCGGCTGAAGCCCGGGGAGTCGAACGGCACCAGCACGGCGCCGATGTCCTTCGTCGTCGGCCCGAAGCGGCACCACACGACGGAGTAGGAGGCCTCCGGGCCGTGGGAGTTCCACACCTTCTGACCGTTGAGGACGACCTCGTCACCCTCGATGCGGGCCGACGTGCGCAGCTCGGTGAGCGCGCTGCCGGCCTCCGGCTCGCTCATGCCGGCGGTGACGATCGCCTCGCCGGCGAGGAGCCTCGGCAGCACCTCGCGCTTCACCCGGTCGGACCCGAAGTTCGCGACCTGGCGGATGGCGCCGAAGTTGCTGGCCTGCAGCGCGTCGGCGCTGTGGGGGCACACCTTCGTGATGGCCATCATGACCAGCACCGCGTCGAGCAGGGACGCACCCTGGCCACCCAGCTCGGGGTCGAGGGTCAGACCGGTCAGGCCGTTGTCGGCGAGCACCTTGAGGCTGTCCCAGGCGAACTCGGTCCGCTGGAACGCCTTCGGGGCGAACTCCTTCTCGGCCAGCTTGGTGACCGAGTCGACGAGGGCGGTCTGCTCGGGGGTCAGGGAGAAATCCATCGGTGTCCTTCGGTGGGAAGTGGTGGTGTGCGGTCGGGGTGGTCAGGCCACGGGCTGGCGTGACGGGGTGAACTCGGAGAGGGCGCGGCGCAGGCCGGCGGCGTCGAGGTCGGCGACCCCGTCGACGAAGGCCCACGTGCGGTCGGCCTCGACGTTGGCGTCGAGACCGCCGACGGTGAAGCAGGAGCGGATCTTGGCGGTGACGGCGTCGCGGTCGAGCGGTGCGGCGGGGCCGCCGGGCATCGGGGCCTCGACCACGTGCACGTCCCCACCACGCAGCAGCTCGACGGTCGCGCCGCTCATGACGGTGCTGGCCGGGAGGTCCTGGCGGACCTCGACGTGCGCGGCCGCAGCGGCGATGCCGGGGTCGACGACGTCGGGGCCGGCGAGGGTCGCGACGTCGTAGCGGCCGGTGGTCCAGACCGACGCGACCTGCCACGGCACGGAGAACTGGGCGTCGATGATCGGCTCGCCCCGGTCGGCGAAGGGACGCGAGACCATCGCGTAGGACGCCCCCTCGGGCAGGTGCACGACGATGCGGTCGTCGGCCTCGGCGCCGTGGCGGCGGTACAGCTCCTCCGCGGCGGCGATGGCCGCGTGGCCGTACCGGCAGGCCGGGTAGGGCTTGATGGCCAGCTCGGCGCCGGCGAACGGGCCGTCGAGCACGTCGGCCACCGACAGCTGCGAGCCGGGGACGAGGCCGTGCTCGCCGGTGAGCCAGCCGCGCGGGCCCTCGATGCCGTGGGCGGCGAGGGAGGCGGCGTAGAGACCGGCCTGGACGGCGAGGCCCGGCTGGACCCGCTTGGCGAGCGAGCTGTCGACGACCGCTTGGCGGGAGCCGGGCGCCAGCGACGCCCCGAGGGCCAGCGACATCGCGTTCTCGATGCCTGCGCGGTCGAGCCCCCAGGTGGCGGCGACCGCGGCAGCGGCAGCCGGCGCGCCGAGTCCGGCGGTGCGGATGACACCCGGCCGCGGTCCGACGAGCCCGCCGAGCCGCGCGAGTACCTGCACGCCGACCACGACGCCGTCGGCGAAGCGGGCCCCGCTCGCCGGACGGCGCTGGGCGGCGACGAGCGCCGCGGGGACGGCCACGGCGGCCGTGTGCACGACCGCCTCGTCGTGCGTGTCGTCGAAGTCCCACGCGTGGATCAGCGCCGACGAGACCGCCGCCGCGGCCGACGGCGACCAGCGTCGGCCGGTCCACGGCACCACCACGTCGCCGTCGCCCAGCTCGTCGGCGGCGAGCAGCATCGCGCGCAGCCCGGGCGCCTGGCCGCCGGCGGCCATGAGGCCCCAGGCGTCGGCGAGCAGGATGCGCCAACGGTCGAGCTCGGCGGCGTCGAGGGTGTCGAGGTGACTCACGAGCGGGGGCTCCTTGGGCTGTTGACGGCGGCAGTTCGGTGACCGGGGTCACGTGCTCCACGTCACTCTAGGAAGCCCGCCCGAGGATGTCTAGATATTCTATAGATTCTTTTTCGCACGATCTTTGTGGCAGACTGAGCCCAGCGCGATCCCCTGCCGCACGAGTACGGTGCGTCAGCGGGCACCCGTCCGCACAGAGAGGAGCCGGCATGCGCAGCGACGAGGTCACCCTTCCCGGCAGCCGTACCGCCTACGTCCTCGAGCGCCTGCGCACCGACCTGCGCAACGGGCTCATCAACCCCGGCGACCAGCTGCGCCAGGTCGAGATCGCCCGCCGCTACGGCGTGAGCGCGACCCCCGTCCGCGAGGCCCTGCGGGTCCTCGAGGCGGACGGGATGATCGACTACCACGCCCACCGGGGAGCCACGGTGCGTGACTACACGCCCCAGATGGCCACCGACCTCTACCGGATGCGCGCCGAGATGGAGGCGCTCGCGGTCCGGGTGGCCATGGAGCGGATGACGCCCGAGGTCCTCACGCAGATCCGCGCGGCCGACGTGGAGCTGCTCGCCGCCACCGCGTCGCAAGCCTCGCCCGCGGAGCTGTCACGCCTCAACAAGTCGCTGCACTTCGCCATCTACCAGGCCACGTCGCCGGTGATGATCGAGTGCATCGAGATGCTCTGGAGCCGGTTCACGCCCTCGGTCACCCTGTGGAGCGTCAGCGGGTTCACCACCGAGCTGCGCCACGACCACGAGGCGATCCTCACGGCGATCGAGGCCGGCGACGCCGAGGCTGCGAGCCGGGCCATGCACGCGCACATCATGCACGCGTGCGACCTGCGAGCCACGCACGCCGGACTTCGGCCCGCCGGGCCCGCGGACGCCGCCGCCGACGCCGTCTCCCCCGAAGCGCCCTGAGGGTGCAGGGCCGACCCGCCTGGTTGCGGCGACCGTCCTGGTTCACGTCCCTCGTCCTGGTCTCGATCGTCTCGCACGCCGTCCTCAACGGCGTGCGGACGCTGATCTCCTACCGCGCGATCGCCCTCGGTGGCGACGCGTTCGCGGTGGGGGTCATCACGGCAGCCTTCGCGGTCCTCCCCCTCCTGGTGGCGCTGCCCATCGGCCGTGCTGTGGATCGCGGTCACGGCACCCGCGCCCTGAGGTCCGGGCTCCTGCTCACGGTCGTCGCGGTCGCGCTGGCGGCGACGAGCGACCAGCTGGCCGTCCTGGCCCTCGCGAGCGCCCTGCTCGGCTTCGGGCAGATCCTGCACACCATCGCCTGCCAGAGCCTCATCCCGCTGTGGTCGCCGCCGGACTCGATGGACCGGCGCTTCGGCCAGCTGACGCTGGGCGTGTCGATCGGGCAGTTCCTCGGGTTCCCCCTCGCCGGCGTGGTCGCCACGCTCACCAACGACCGGGCGACGAGCGGCGTCGAGACCGGCCCGGCGCTGCTGGTGTTCACCGTCATCGCCGCCGCAGCCGTGCCGCTGGCCTTCGCGTTCCGGCCCGCCTCCCGCGAGACGCGCAGCCGCCAGGACCAGGCGGCCACCCGCCAGTCGCCCCTGACCATCCTCGGGCAGCGGGGCATGAAGCCGGCCATGTACTCGTCCATGACGGTGCTGTCGGGGCTCGACCTCCTCACGGCCTACCTCCCCCTCCTCGGCGACCAGCTCGGCCTCAGCGTCGGGGTGGTGACGACCCTGCTCACGCTGCGGGCCGTCGCGTCGGTGCTGTCGCGCATCGCCCTGCCGGTGCTGCTGGCGCGGCTCGGGCGTCGCCCGCTGATCATCTCGGCCACGCTCGCGTCGGCCGTGCCGATGGCGCTCGTGCCCCTCACCACCGACGCCGTCGCGCTCGGTGCCGCGATGCTGGTGATCGGCTTCTTCTGGGGCATCGGCCAGCCGCTCACGATGGTCTGGGTGACGGCCGTGTCGCACCGCGACAACCGCGCGTCGGCGTTGGCGATCCGGCTGGCCGGCAACCGGGTGGCGCAGTTCGCCGTCCCGCTCGGCGCCGGGGCGGTGGCCGGCGCGACCGGCGTGGGCGTCATCTTCTACCTGACCGGGGCCCTCCTCGCGTCGTCGGGCCTCATCTCCTGGAACGCGACGAGAGCCCTGCCCGAGGAGGGCTGAGCGGGTCGCGGACGAGGTCACACGTCGCACGCAACCTCGCGGACACCCGGCTCACCTAGGGTGGCGGCATGAAGATCGCAGTGGTCGGCACGGGCTACGTGGGCCTCTCGAACGCCGTCATCCTGGCGCAGCGCCACGAGGTGGTGGCCGTCGACATCGACGCGGCCAAGGTGGCACAGATCAATGCACGCACCTCGCCCATCGAGGACGCCGAGCTGGAGCAGTACCTGGCGGAGAAGCCACTCGACCTCACAGCCACCACCGACGCTGAGGCCGCGTACGCGGACGCCGACTTCGTCATCGTCGCGACCCCCACCGACTACGACCCCAAGACCAACTACTTCGACACCAGCTCCGTCGAGAGCGTGATCGAGGCGGCCGGGGCGATCAACCCTGCGGCATCGATCGTCATCAAGTCGACGGTGCCGGTGGGCTTCACGGCGCGTGTCGGGGACGAGTACCCGGGCCGGACGATCATCTTCTCCCCGGAGTTCCTGCGGGAGGGACGCGCGCTCCACGACAACCTGCACCCGTCGCGGATCGTGGTGGGGTCGGAGACGGCCGAGGGCAAGACCTTCGCCGAGCTGCTGCGCGAGGGTGCCCTCGACGACGACGTTCCGGTGCTGCTGACCGGCTCCACGGAGGCCGAGGCGATCAAGCTGTTCGCCAACACCTACCTGGCGCTGCGGGTGGCGTACTTCAACGAGCTGGACACGTACGCCGCGCTCACCGGCCTGGACACCCGCCAGATCATCGAGGGCGTGGGCCTCGACCCGCGCATCGGCAGCCACTACAACAACCCGTCGTTCGGTTACGGCGGCTACTGCCTGCCGAAGGACACCCGGCAGCTGCGCGCCAACTACGCGTCGGTGCCGCAGAACCTGATCGGCGCGATCGTGGATGCCAACACCACCCGCAAGGACTTCGTGGCCGAGGACATCCTGCGTCGCAACCCGCGGACGGTGGGCATCTTCCGGCTGGTCATGAAGGCCGGCTCGGACAACTTCCGCGCCTCGAGCATCCAGGGCGTGATGAAGCGTCTGAAGGCCAAGGGCACCGAGGTGATCGTGTTCGAGCCCCTGCTCCCCGACGAGCCCTTCTTCGGCTCGGAGGTCGTGCGCGACCTCGAGGACTTCAAGCGTCGCAGCGACGTGATCGTGGTCAACCGCCGCACCGACGAGCTGTCCGACGTGGCCGACAAGGTCTACACCCGCGACCTCTTCGGCAACGACTGACCTTCAGCGTCCCGAACCCCACCCGGTGGTCGAGTGCCTCCCCGAACTCCCCCGCGTTGGTCGAGTGCCTCCCCAAGCCACTCGGTGGTCGAGTGCCTCCACGAGCGCCAGCGAGGGGAGGTGTATCGAGACCACTCCGGGCGGCTCAGCGGTAGCCGCCTGCGTGTCGAGATCGTCGGTGTGAGGTCTCGATACGGACGGGCTTCGCAAGCTCGCCCGTCCTACTCGACCAGCGGTGTCTCCGTTGGTCGGCCCCGTGGGGTCCCGGTGGTCGAGCACCTCCCCAAGCCACCCGGTGGTCGAGTGCCTCCCCGCCCCCCGGTGGTCGAGCACCTCCCCGAACCCCACCCGGTGGTCGAGTCCCTCCCCAAGCCACTCGGTGGTCGAGTGCCTCCACGAGCGCCAGCGAGGGGAGGTGTATCGAGACCACTCCAGGCGGCTCAGCGGGGCCTGAGCAGCACGTTTGCCCCGACCGATGAGTCGGGGTGTCGTGGTCACGTAGGTCAGGGCCGCCAGCGGGTGTTTCGTTGCCAGGCGTCGGACCCGGGGAGCTTCCACTCGACGTGTCCGTCGTCGGGGTTGATCCTGCCGATCCAACCTTGCTCGTGGGCTCGGTGGTGGTGGAAGGGGCACAGGAGTGCGCCGTCGCGGATGTCGGTGGTCTTGGAGATCGCGTAGGGGTTGAGGTGATGAGCCTCGGTCCACCTGGCGTCTCGGTCGCAGCTGTCGGGTGCGGTGCAGCCGCCGTCGCGCTTCTCCATCGCCCGGCGTGAGCTGCGGTTGAATCCCCCGCGGCTACGCCCCTTGTGCGGGGGTGCCCCCATTCCGGTTCGCTGATCCGAGGTCCAGGGGGAGCGGCTTGCCGTCGAGGACCATCGGCACGATCTGGGCGGAGCAGGCGAGGCGGCGGGCCTCGCCGGCGCTGATGCGGGTTCCGTCGGAGAGGCCGGCGGCCTTCAGACCACCCATCAGGGTGTCCAGGTCGAGATTCACCGTGACCACGGCACTCACGCCACCGTTGGTGGGGAGGCGGTCGGCGGGGAGGTGCTCGACCGGGGTGGCGAAGGCGTGACCGAGCCGCTGCGGGTAGGTCTGGCCAAATCCCACTTCATCGAACTCGCCGGTGGCGGCGTTGACGGTGCCGACCTTCTGGTGCGGTGCTGCCAACGCGTCGAGGGCGGTCTTGAGCATCGCGCCCTGGGCTTCGGGGAGGGTGAAGCGGCCGGTGACGGTGCCGTCGTTGTTGTCCCACATCGAGAACGACGTCTTGGCGCGGGCGGCTTCTTCCTTCTTGCGGAGGATCTCGTCCTCGTCGGCATCGACCTCGTCGACGGTCTTGCGGTAGGCCTCGGTGATCCGCGCGCCCCGCAGGCGCAGGTCCTTCAACGTCAGTCGCTGTGCGTCCTTCAGCAGGGTCTCTTCGCACCGCTCGCGCTGCTCATTGGTCACGTCCTCGGGGAGCTTGGCCAACGCGCGGGAGATGATGTCGGCCTGCTTGGTGCTGATCACTCCGGCGGCGAGCGCGTTCTCGGTGAGGGTGGTCTGCTCCGCGATCCGTTCGGCGGTGTTCACTAGGGCGTCGGCACCGCTGCGGTCCCCACCGAAGTCGATCGAGATGGTCGCACCGGTCGACGTTCCTGTCCCGGTTCGGGGTCCGTCGCCGTTGGCTGCGGCCTTGCGGGCCTTCTCGAGCACGCGTGCGGCGGCCATCTTGTGCGCCGCGACCTGGGACTCCAGGCGACCGAGCTCACCGATCAGTCGGCGGACCTCGGTGGTCTCCAACCCGTCCCACGCGGCAGTGGGGACGGCGGAGAACGCCTCACGAGCAGCGCGCACACAGGCCGGCACCGGATGGGTGTCGAGTGCGGCGACGCTCATGGTTCCTCCTGCTGGACTATCCCCATCCTAGAGGGCAGATCAGACAGGAAACAAGCACCTGTTCGAATATGTGACGGAGGTCCCCGCCCTCCACAGACCTTCGGCCCCGCTCGAGACGAGCGGGGCCGAAGGGCGGAGCGAGCAGTGTCAGTCGAGCGCGCGCAGCAACGCCCGCCCCGCGTGCAGCAGGTCCGCCACGCGGTCGGTGGCGAGGGCGTACTCGACGGTGCCGCCCTGCCGGGTGGAGGTCACGAGCCCGACGCGACGCAGCACCGCCAGCTGCTGCGACAGCGACGACGACTCGACGTCGATGTCGGCGAGCAGCTCGCGCACCGCCATGGGCCGGGTCTCCAGCAGCTCGAGCACCCGGATGCGGACCGGGTGCCCGAGCGTGCGGAAGAGCTCGGCCTTGCTGTGGTGCAGTGGTGCGCTGGTGTCGCCCACCAGCTCAGGCGTCGTCGGCGGCAGCGGCCTCGAGTGCGGCAGCGACGCGACGGTGCGCCTCCCAGATCTCCTCGGGCAGGTCGCGGAACTGCTCGAGGTGCACCTGGCGGTGCCCGATCTCCTCGCGCCAGCGTGGGACGTCGATCGTGAGGATCGTGTCGAGGTCGGCGAGCGCCTGGTCGTCCAGGCCCTCGAGCAGCAGCTCGTCGCGGGTCGGGATGACGCCGACGGGCGTGCGCTGACCCTCGACCTCGCCGTTCATGTACTGCATGAGCCACACGAGGGGACGCAGGTTCTCGCGGTAACCGGGCCACAGGAAGCGGCCGTCGTCGCCGCGCTGGAACCAGTTGACGTGCGCGAACACCGGCTTCTTCTCGGTGCGGCTGAACACCTCGAGCCAGTGAGCGGCGTAGTCGCCCTCGCCGTAGGACATGAACGGACGCATCGACATCGGGTCGTAGCGCAGCACGCCCTCGAGGCCGTCGGCCGCGGCCGTGGCCTCGGCACCGAGCGTCAGACCGTCGTAGACGCCCTCGGCGACGTCGTCGATGGCGCGGATGAGCGGCTCGCGGTCGCGGGTGCGCCCGCCGAAGATGACGCCGTGGATCTCGACGCCCTTCGGGTCCTCGAAGTCCGCGGCCACGTTGGGGACGTTCTCCAGCGTGGTGGTGAAGCGGCTGTTGGGGTGGGCCCAGGGGGCGTCGACCTCGTCGCCGGTGCGGTCGGCGATGACGTCGCCCTTCCAGTCCTCCCAGCCGTCGAGGTCGGTGGGCTTGTCGCCCTTGCCCTCCCACCAGACCTCCTGGGTCTTGGTGTTGTAGGCGACGTTGGTGAAGATGGCGCCGGTGCCGTCGACGATGGAGTCCACGGCGGTCGGGTTGGTCTTCTCGTTGGTGTCCTTCGCGACGCCGAACACCCCGTTCTCGGGGTTCATGCCGTAGAGCTTGCCGTCGTCGCCGACCCACAGCCAGGCGATGTCGTCGCCGTAGAACTCGACGTAGTACCGGTCGCCGAGGGCGTCGGGGGCGAGCGTCATGGCCAGGTTCGTCTTGCCCGACGCGGACGGGAAGCCGCCGCAGATGTGGTACTTCTTGCCGGTCTCCTTGTCGACGATGCCGAGCAGCATGAACTGCTCCACGAGGAAGCCGTTCTTCCAGCCGTCGTAGGAGCCCTGGCGCAGGCCGTGGGCGATCTTGCCGAGCAGCGCGTTTCCGCCGTAGGACGAGCCGAAGTGCAGGATGGTGCGCTCGTCGGCCACGGTGACGAAGTAGCGCTTGTCGTCGGGGGTGCCCTGGCCGAGGTTCTCGAGGTCGCCGGTCACGTGGACGGCGCGCACGAAGGAGTCACCGAGGTCGTTCACGTACTCCGCGCCGACGCGGGCCATGCGGATCATCTGCATGACGACGTTGCGGTTGTCGGTGAGCTCGACGCCGGCGGCGTACTCCGACAGGGGCGAGCCCTTCGGTGCCATGAGGTAGGGGATGACGTACATGGTCTTGCCCTCGGACGCGCCGGTCATGAGGCCGACCAGCTTGTCCTTCATCTCCGCGGACGGACGCCAGTTGTTGTAGATGCCCTTGTCGTTCTCGTCGCTGGTGGCGACGATGGTGCGCTCCTCGGCGCGGGCGGTGTCCTTGAAGTAGGACCGCGAGTAGTAGCGACCCTCGCCGGCGGGGAGCAGCTCCCCGGCCTCGAGCGCCTCCTCGATCAGGCGGGCGTCGTCAGCGGCCGAGACGACCTCGACCCGCGCGGCGCCCGTCACCCCCGCCCAGTGCTGCACGTACTCGCGCACGTGCTCGTTGGTGAGTCCAGCCTGGTCGAGCGCTGCCGCCACGTCTGCCATCGTGTCGTTTCCTCTCGTTGCCCCGTCCGGGGACACGTTCTGGGGGGTCTCCCCCGCCATGGGTTGGAGCGACCGTACCGGAGTTGAAGAACTTTTCATCTACCGGGATGTAACAAGTGGGAAATGTCACCCGGCGGCTGGCGTTGCAGGCAATTTGTGGTTCCGAACGCGAAATGTCGTCGCCCGGTGGGGAGGCGCCGAACGCGTGGCGCCCCTACCGTCGAGGGATGTTGGTCGACGGCTACGAGATCGAGTCCTCACTGGACCGCGAACGACTCTGGGCCGAGCTGGTGGCGCTGGAAACCATCTCGCAGTGGAGTGCGCTGGAGGAGTGCACGTCGACCGACAGTCCGCTGCTCGAGCCGACGTCGTCGTACGTGTGCAAGCACACCAACGGGTTGCACGGCGTCGACGCGACGGTGGAGGTGACCGACTTCGAGGAGTCCGAGTGCCTCGCACTGCGCACCGAGACGCCGATCGCCGACCTGGACGAGAGGCTGGTGCTCACGGACCACCTGGGCGGCAGCCTGGTGACGTACTCCGTCGACGCGACGTCGGACTCCTTCGGCCCGGCGGCCACCGTGTGGCTGCACCGGCACGTCACGTTCGTGGCGCGCAAGCTGGAGCAGTTCGCCAACCGCGACCTCGCGTGACCCCGCGGCGCGACTCAGCCTGCCCATACTTGTTCAAAAGGTCTTCGCAACCTACGTTTGCGGTATGAGTCTCCTGATCAACGAGCAGCCCGAACCGTCCGGAACGGTGACGGCGCTGCTCGATCCGCGGCCGGTGTGGGTCGGCTGCCTCTGGGACCATGGGGACGAGCAGGTCAAGGAGATGGTCCCGGCCACCGCCACCGCCACCTGTGGCGACCTGATCCTGTGCGACTTCTGGGACCCGCGCACGGGTCAGGACCGTGCGCACTGGATGGAGAGCGAGTTCGTGCGGGACCGCCCGACCTCGATCGGCTCGTCGAAGAAGAAGCCTGCGACCGACCACCCGGCCGCAGCCCCGAGCCCGACGTTCGACGTCGGCAGCTGATCGGCTGTCCGCGGGTCGGACCGGCAGTGGCGCCGACCCCCTGACACCGATCCTCCAGATCGGCGCACGAGGGTCGGGCCACCGCCCTTCCCGATCGCCGTCCCCCCGAGGAGCAGGTCTTCCACCTGCCCACCGCGGACCCGACCCCTGTGCGGGTCCGTGGACGACGACCGCTCGCCTCACATAGCGAGGTCTCTGACCAGCGCGCAGCGCGCGCTGGGATCGGGTGGCACCGGCTCGAGCCAGGCGGCCACGTCGACGTCGTCGCGCCAGCGCGCGAGCCAGCGGCGCGCCCGACCGACCGGCACCGCGAGGCCGGCCGCGACCCCGTCGTCGACCATGGCACCGAGGCGATGGGAGCCCAGCCGCGACCAGGGAGCGCGCGTGTCGATCCCGCGGTCGAGGACCGCGCGCACCAGGGCGAGGCTCAGCTCGGACTCCACGTCCCCCGTTGCTCCTCGTGCCCGTCGAGCAGGCTCGTCGAGCAGCACCTCGGCCACGAGGACACGCTGCACCCCGGGGCCACGGACTCCGTCGAGCTGCCGTCTCAGCTGGTCGGCACCGCCCAGACCGGTCAGCGGGTCGTCGGCCCCGAGGCCCAGCCGCGTCCGCTCGTCGGTCCAGGCCGACAGCGCGGCGCACGCCACATGAGGTGAGGCCGGCCCGCGCCCGGCCTCGACCAACGTCTCGTCGACGCAGGCGAGCAGGGAGTGCAGGTCCGAGCCGCACCGTGCGTGCAGCTGCCCGAGCCGGCTGGCGAGCACCGGCTGCCACGGCCCGTCCGCGGAGCATCGAGCGAGCAGCCCCCGCACGTGCTCCAGCTCGGCGTCGGCTTCGGTGGTAGCCGAGGCGGCGGACGAACGGACCGGGCGGACCACGTGGAACCATCTCCTCTTCTCGCCGCACCGGTGCGGTGCGTCGTGAGTACAAGGAGTGGCGATGGCGCGATCGGTCACGCACTGTCGTCCAGAAAGTTCTGGATGAAGCTGCGTGACGAGGCCGGCACTACGGTCTCCTGGAAGAAGACCCCACCTTCTCCAGCCGATTGCGAACGATGACCGACCTCTTCCTGGACCCGAGCGACGCCGAGCTCCTGCAGCGCTACCGCGACGGAGACGACGACGCCGCCGGCCTGCTGTTCGAGCGTCACCACCCCTCGGCAGTGCGTCTCGCGGGCGCATTGGCGGGCGCGTCTGCGGCCGAGGACCTGGCGTCGGACGCGTTCGTGGCGGTGCTTCGCGCAGTGCGCAACGGCGCGGGACCTCAGTTCGCCTTCCGCCCCTACCTGCTCACGTCGGTGCGCAACGGCTTCTACGCGGCGTCGAGGGCCGCGTCGCGCCAGGACCTCGTCGACGACCTCGAGGCCTCCCCCGACGCCCCGACGGTGACCGACGGCACCGCACTGCGGGAGGAGTCGAGCCTCCTGGCGCAGGCCTTCGCCACGCTCCCGGAGCGCTGGCAGGCGGTGCTGTGGCACACGGCGATCCACGACGAGTCGCCCGAGCAGGTGGCCCAGGTGCTTGGCATCAAGGCCAACGCCGTGTCGTCGCTCGCCTTGCGGGCTCGCGAGGGTCTGCGCAACGCCTACCTGTCGGCCCACCTGGGACAGACCGACGATCCCGAGTGCCGCGAGGTGCGTGAGCTGCTGCCCGCCTACGACCGGGGCCGCTTGCGGCCGCGTGCTCACGCCAGGGTGGAGGCGCACCTCGACGTGTGCGACGACTGTCGCGAGGCGGCCGCGCTGGTGGGAGGCATCACGGCCGACCTGGGCCTCCTGCTACTGCCGGCTCTCCTCGGCGCTCCGGGCGTCGCCGCGTTCGGGGACACGAGGGTCCACGCAGTGGGCGCAGGCGAGACGCGAGGCACCGAGGGGGCGGGCGCGCCCGGCACGGGCCCAGCCGCACTGGGCGTCGCCGAGACGGCTGGGGCCATCGCCCTCGGGGTCGCGGCCGTGGCGGTGCTGGTCACCGTCGCAGCCGTGGGCGTGTCCCGCCTGGGTGCACCCGGCGCCGACGTGGGCACGCCGAGCGCGACCGCCGGCAGCGCACCCGGCACTGCCTCGCCCGCGGGCCCCGACGACCTTGCCGATCCGACCCCGGAGCCCTGGAGGCCTCCGGTCGTGGCACCGCTCACCGCCGTCGTCCCCGTCCTCACTGCGGCTCTGCCCCTACCCGTGGTGGTGCCCCCGGCGGAACCGAGCACGCCCAGGCCCACGACGACGACGTCTCCTGGACCGACCACACCGGTCCCGACCACGCCCCCGCCGACGACGACACCACCGGTGGAGGAGGGCGAGGACCTGGGCGTCTCGGTGCTCGAGGCCGTGCCCGGCGACGTCTACGAGGTGACGTTGGCCGTCACGTCGTCGACGCTCACCCCCCAGCTGCTCGTCGAGCTGCCGGCCGGCACCGAGGTTTCGTTGTGGGGTGGCGAGGGCTGGTCGTGCAGCGGGATCGGGGCGGTCGGATCGTGCCAGGCATCGGGCCCCAACCCGCAGCCGATCCGGTTCTGGTGGAGCCCGGGCGATCCGGTCGGCTTCTCCGCGACGGTTAGCGCGCCCGACAACGTGGACCCGAACCCGGCGAACGACTCGATCTCGCTCGGCTGATCCTCATCGTTCGCGGGTCCGGCGGTACGAGGTGTGCAGCTCGGCGTGCGGACACGCCGTGCCGTACTTCATCCGGCACCGCCAGCGTCTCCAGGTCTTCTTCATCGCCGACCTCCCACCTCGACGGTAGGGAGGTCAGATGTCGTGCAGGTGTCGCGCCCTGGTGGTCTTGCTCACGCCGCCTGGAGAGCCTCCACCACGAGCACGGCGGTGGCCACGGCGAGCAGCAGCACTGCGACGTAGCGGACCCTCTCGCCCCGGGTCCGTTCTGCTCGCTGCTCGTGCAGCCGTCGCTTCGCGTGGTCGCTCATCGATCCCCCTGGATGACGGATGGTCTCGTCATGAGGAGAGCAACGAGGCGACCTGGCATGACGGCACGTCCGGCGCGGAACTTCAGGGCACAAGAAAGCCCCGCTGACCTCGGGGGGTGAGTCAGCGGGGCTTCGTCAAGAACGTTACTCGGCCGTTCAAGCGGTTGTCATCCGATCGTCCACACCTGGAGGAAAGTCTAAGATGTGAGACGCGATCGTGGCCTTTCTACCCTGGTCTTCAGTCCTCAAACGCCTCTGCGGAGGGCCCCGCGTGCCCGAGATCACGGTCGATCGTCTTGTTCGTCACGCCGCGTTTACACAAATCGGTCGATCCCGCAGACCAACCCGTCTAGCCTGACCGGGTGCGGAAGTCAGGGAACCGCTCAGGAAACTCTGGAGACCGTTTGCCATGACCATCAGCAACCTTGCAGGAACGAACCGTCCTGCAGGACCGCCGTCGGTGGAGGACGCTCCATGTCGCACGCAACCCTCACCCCGAAAGTCCCCGAACATCGACGATTACACGAGCAAGGACGCACGGTGGCAGAAGAAGTTCGTCCACCACCTGTTCCTGACGGACCTCACGATGCTGCTCGCCGCCGCTCTGATCGGAGCGGCGCTTCGCTTCGGCGTGGAATCTGATGTTCGAACCGCCGGCCCAATCTCACTGACCTACTGGACCTTCGGCGCCATCCTCGCTATCGGGTGGTCGCTTGCACTACAGGCTTACCGCACCCGCGACACCCACATCCTCGGCGACGGGGTCGAGGAGTACCGCCGACTCATCCGGGCGTCCGTGACGTACTTCGGACTGGTGGCGATCCTGTCCTTGGTCCTCAAGTTCGACTCCTCCCGTGGCTACCTCGCCATCACCTTCCCGTTGGGACTGGCCGGATTGCTCGCCGGCCGCAAGGTGTGGCGGACCTGGCTCCACAAGCAGCGTGACCACGGCGCATTGATCACCAACGCTCTGGTCATCGGCGGCATCCGCTCAGCTGAAGACATCACTCGGCAACTCAGGAACAACCCGCGGTCGGGTGTTCGCGTGACAGGAGTCTGGGTCCCGGATCGCGCGAGCTCGCTCAACGAGTGGCTCCCTGTCCCGGACGCTTTCGTGCCTGTGCTGGGAACCGAAAGGGATCTCTCGCAGGCGCTGGGCGTCGCGGAGGCCGATCTGGTCATCGTCACCGACAGCGAACACCTCGGTCACGCCGGACTGAAGGAGCTCACCTGGGAGCTCGAAGGCCGTGACGTCGATCTACTTGTGTCGCCGAACGTCGTCGACGTCTCCGGCTCGAGGATTCAGCTCAGCGCCGTCGGAAAACTGCCCTTCCTCAGCGTGCAGAAGCCCACCTACGGTGATGCTGCGACGTGGCCCAAGAGGATGTTCGACCGTGCGGGCGCGGCGGGACTCATCGTTCTGCTCTCCCCGATCCTGCTTTCTGCGGCAGTGGCGGTAAAACTCACCAGCCGCGGCCCCGTCTTCTACCGGCAGGAGCGCATCGGACGGGACGGGGCGCCGTTCGGCATGATCAAGTTCCGGTCGATGCATCCGGACGCCGATCAGAGGCTCACTGGGCTCTTGACCGCACAGGGCAAGGAGGTCGGACCTCTGGCCAAGCTCACCGACGACCCGCGCATCACGCCAGTCGGCCAGTTCCTTCGGCGTTACTCCATTGATGAACTGCCGCAGCTATTTAACGTCCTCTTCGGAACCATGAGTCTCGTCGGGCCACGGCCTCAGCGCCAGTTCGAAGTGGACCTCTACGATCACGTCGCGCATCGCCGGCTCCGCGTCTTGCCCGGTATGACCGGGCTGTGGCAGGTCTCGGGCAGATCGGACCTTTCGTGGGAGGATGCCATACGGCTCGACGCCTACTATGTCGAGAACTGGTCGATGACCGCCGACCTCGTCATCCTGTGGAAGACGGTTCGCGCCGTCGCTACCCGTGAAGGTGCCTACTGACCCGATGACGATTCGTGAATTCGAGCAGTTCGGTGTCATCTGCCTCGCCGTGCACCAGCCAGCGCCGGACTTGCTCAAGCGTCAGATCGAGTCGATCATCTCCCAGACCCTGCGGTCCTGGACTTGCGTGATCGCTGTTGACGGCAGTGACCCAGTCACCGAAGGGGCGGTCGCCGACCTCGTCGACGGAGACCCTCGATTTCAGGTTGAGGTGTTTGAGAACAATGTTGGGTTCTACCGCAACTTCGAGAGGTGCCTCGCAGCCGGGCTCGAGCTCAGCCCCGCATGGATCGCCCTCGCGGATCAGGACGACTATTGGCACTCGGGCAAACTCGGCGCACAAGTTGCCGAGCTGCTCGACACCGCGGATGTCATGCTTTGCCTGGCAGACGCCCTCGTCACGGATGCGACGGGCGCAGTTGAAGGACGAGCCATTCGGCGACCGACCTCGATGTTCGAGCTGCTGGTCGACAACTTCGTCACTGGCAGCTTCTCGGTCTTCAAGCCCGATGTGGCGCGGCGTGCTCTACCCTTCCCAGAACCGACCCCGGCGGCCTACCACGACCACTGGATAGGAGCGTGCGCCCATTCGCTAGGACGCATCACTTCACTCGAACAGGTCCTGCAGGAGTACGTCCAGCACGACGCGAACGTCATCGGGGAGGCTGGGAGCGGCGGCCGGGCGCATCGACTCCAAGGCATCAGAGCCTCTGGTCTGCGCGAGACGTTGAAGGCTCTGCGGGATGAACGCTGGGCATGGCGGCGCCGGATGGCGAACGAATTGTTGGAGCGATCTTCCCATCTCGATGTCCACAATCGCCGGGTCTTATCGACGGTGGCACACACCCCTCCCTCCCCCTCGCTGGTGCTGTTCTTTCTGCGTGCCCTCCGGCGCGGAAGAGTGGACAGGCTGAGGTCTTTGGCACTCATGATCGGAGCCGGACTGTCGTGGCGAACGAAGTAGATTCGAGCACCTGGACACTCATCACCGTGACCTACAACAACGAGAGGCAACTCGAAGAGAGCTGGAAGAACTTCGACGCAGCCGATGCACGATGGGTGGTCGTAGACAATGCGTCGACAGACCGGTCCGTCGCGATCGCCCGTGATCTCGGAGCAACTGTGGTGGAGCGCGACGCCAATTACGGGTTCTCTAGCTCGAACAACGTCGGACTGGCTTCGGCCTCCACCCCGTACGTCGCCTTCGTGAACCCGGACGTCACAGTCGCGCCCCGATCTCTCGATACTCTCCGCAGATCCGTCGACCTCCACGGCGGCTTCGTGGCGCCCCAGCTGTACTACGGCGATGACACACCTCAACCAAATGCCCGCGGCCTACCGACAGTGGCACAGAAGTTCGCCAATCGTGGAGCTCGGCTGCCCTGGGTCGATCCCTCGGCCTACGCCAGGGTCGACCTCCCGCACCCCACGTACGTCGCATGGGCGATCGGCGCTGCCATCGCAGGCAGACGGGACTCCTTTGACCTGATCAATGGGTGGGACGACAAATACTTCATCTACTACGAGGACCATGACCTCGGCCTGCGGGCGTGGCTGAACGGTCTGACGGTCGTGCTCGACCCTGGAATCACGTGGCGTCACACGTGGCAGCGCGAGACCACTGGAGTCAACCTGTCTGCCTGGCGGCACGAACTTCGCTCAGCGTTGCGCTTCTACCGGCAGTACCCCGATCTCCTGACGTTTGGTCGAGTGCGCCGTTCGAAACGTCTGCACCGCACACGAGCACACCTCTGGACCCCGGCCGACAGGAGTTCCTCGTGACAGACTCTGAACGCCCTCGAACGGTGGCCTTCTACCTGCCGCAGTTCCATGCAATTCCCGAGAACGACGAATGGTGGGGCGAGGGATTCACGGAATGGACGAACGTCCGCCGAAGCAGGCCGGCCTTCGATGGCCACGACCACCCGCGCGTGCCGAGGGACCTGGGCTACTACGACCTTGGCGAACCCGCCGATGTCATGAAAGCTCAGATCAAGCTTGCTCGGGCACATGGAGTCGACGCGTTCTGCTTCTACGCCTATTGGTTCGACGGCTATCGACTGCTTGAACGGCCCATTGACTGGTACGCGAACCATGGTCCCGACTTTCCATTTTGCGTTTCCTGGGCCAACGAAAGTTGGACGCGACGGTGGGATGGCAAGAACAGCGAGGTCCTTATGCCGCAGTCGTATGCACCGGGGTACGTCGATCGCCTCTTCGAGGACTTCGCCGGCTACTTCACCGCGCCTCATGCGCTGAAGGTGCAAGGCCGACCAGTGTTTCTCGTGCACCGCGCAGACCAGCTTCCCGACGCACCCGCTTTCGCCGCCACTGTCCGGGCACGCGCCGCGCGACTCGGCCTCCCGGGCATCCACCTGGTGGCAGCGGAGACAGTCCGGGGACTCGATCCTAGACCGCTGGGCTTCGACGGTGTGGCGGAATTCCCGCCGGTGGGGATGAATACCACCGCATCGGCTGTATTCGCTCCTCTGCAGGGTCTACGCAAAGACTTCCGGGGACGGATCCTCAGTTACGAGAAGATGGTGCATCGAGCAGAGCGACGTGCCGACGAGAATAGGTACGTTCGGTATCCGGGTGTGAATCCCGGCTGGGACAATTCAGCGCGTCGCGGCTCCAGGGCGACCGTCTATGTCGGATCGAACCCCGGCCTCTACCGATCGTGGCTGCAGAACAGCAGAAGGCGTGAGCATCTCGCCCGCGGAGGCGACGGGATCGTGTTCGTGAATGCCTGGAACGAGTGGGCGGAAGGCGCCTACCTCGAGCCCGATCAGACGTGGGGCGACGGCTACCTTCGCGCCACCGTTTGGGATGCGTCGAGTGGCGGGGCGCAGGAGGGTAAAAGCCTGGCGGCGGCGCGCTCGCGCTTCTGGAGTCGAGGCCAGACGTTCAGTGTCGGCATGCTTCTCGGTGGATCAGCGCTCAACAGTCTCCGGTCGCTGCGCCGGAAGACGGCGCTCGTCACCTCGAAGCTCCTCAGACGCAACTTTGCCTGAGGGTCGCAACCTCGCACCCCAGCGAAAGATCAACAACCAGAACAGGGCGATGAAGACGTTCTCGATCCGAACCAGCAAGCTCTCAGACACAAAATAGACGCTGGTGGCCGTCAGGAACGCTGCCAGAAGGACCTCACCGGACTCCATGAGTGCAAACATCGCTCGGGCGTAGATCCAAAGGTAGAAGACGCTTAGGACCACGCCGCCCCCGATCAGGAGATGAAGGTAGGAGTTGTCGACAATCGAAATCAGGTCGAGCTGCTTCACCGACGACGTCAGTACCAGGTCGTCGATCTGAAATTGGGAAAGCATCCTCCAGTAGTAGAGCGGGCGATAGCTCAGCAGGGCGTTGACCGACGCGTTGTCCGCCAGCGTCGCCAGCGCAAGCGATATTCCGAGAAGTCCCGCTGGAAGCGAAGCGAGCACCGCGACCGCGATCCGCGAGCGGCGCGCGACTCGAAGGAGCGGACACAGGGTCAGGAACGCCAAGAAGGTCAGAAATCCCCCGCGCAGATCGGTCGCGAGAAAGAAGTAGATCGCAAGGAGGACTGCGGCTGGCAGGACGACCCAACGCCACCGTGACCGATATCGAAACACGTAAACCACCCAGACGGCCGCGAACCCGTAAACCGCGTTGAAGACGAACGGCACGCTGGACGAACCGAAGGTCGACCTCTCGCGGGGCATCAGGATCTCGTTCGTCGTCACCCCTGCCCAGAGGAGCAGCATCAACAGCAACAACGTCCACCCGCCAGCCCAGGTGGACCATTGAAGGAGTTTGCGGTCGGTGACCCGCGAGAGACCCAGAGCGACAACAATCACGAACAGGTAGGAGAACTGATCTTCGTTCGCTCTCGCGAGAGCGAGAACGAGAGTGAGCGTCGACAGAACGACCAGCCCAGCAGGCGCTGGAATTCTCGCCGACACCACCACGTAGACAGAACAGATGAGCACGACGGCGCGCACGAAGGTCTTCAGAGCTGAATCTTCGGGAAGCAGCGTCTGCACGAGCGTGGCGTTCGTCGCCACCGCGAAAAGCACGAACGGCAATAGGAGCCGACCACTTTCCACAGTGCGTTCGGTGTTCACATCACTCCTGAGTTCCCGGCCACAACGGCACCGCCCGCCTCGCTCAGGCAATATCCTAAGTGCATGACGAGGCGCCCATCACCTACCGACGAGTTTCGTCGGTGACGGAGGTCCCAGCGGGTCCGCCGCTCTCGCCCGTTGCGGGGGCGGCTGCCCGTGGGGGGCTGGCGACACTTGGCGCCCAGGGCGCCAGGGTCGCCGTGCAACTCGGGACGACTATCGTGCTGGCACGCATCCTCTCCCCAGCAGACTTCGGCTTGTTCGCGCTCGTGCTGGTGGTGGTCAATGCGGGTGAGCTGGTGCGCGACTTCGGGCTTACCCATGCAGCGATCCAGGCAGAGTACATTTCTGACGAGCAGAAGAGCCGGCTGTACTGGTACGGCATCGGAATCGGCGTCGCCTTCACGATGGTCATGCTGGCCCTGAGTCCCGTCGTCGCCCGGGTCGTCAGCCACCCCGAAGCATTGGCAATCTCCTGCGCGATGTCAGCGATCTTCATCCTCAACTCGAGCCAGGCGCAGCATCAGGCGCAGCTCGCGCGGAGCTCCCGATTCGGCACGCTCGCATTCACTGAAGTTCTCGCGCAGCTCAGCGGCATGATCGTTGCCGTGGCCCTGGCCGTAGCCGGGGCTGGCGTTTGGTCACTCGTCGGGCAGGCGCTTACAGCATCACTTGTCCAAACCCTCTTGCGTTCGGCACTCAGCGGGTGGCGCCCCTATCGGCCGCGGCGCGGCGGCGAATCAGTGCGAGAGTTCTTGCTCTTCGGGAGGGACGTGAGCGCATCCCAAGCGGTGAGCTTCGTCGCGACGAATGCGGATACGGTCGCTCTGGGTCTGTCGACTTCACCCACAGCCCTCGGTTACTACAACCGCGGCTACCAGTTCGCGTCTTTGCCGTTGAATCAAGCCCTTGTCCCCCTGACGAACGTCGCTCTCCCAACATTCGCGCGAGCCCGGTCCGACGAGCAAAACGCAATCAGGGTCATATCGCGAGTTCACCTCAGCCTCAACCTCGTGGTGTGCAGTGCCATGCTCAGCTTCGCGCTTCTTGCTGACCCCTTAGTTCGATTGCTACTCGGAGATACTTGGCTCCCGACGATCACCGTGTTCGCGCTTCTTGCCGCGGCGTCGTCGTTTCAAGCTCTGTCGTTTGTGAACTACTGGATCTTCTTGGGCTTTGCCCGCACGCGATCGTTACTGCGGTTCACGCTCACGCTGCGCCCTCTTGGGATATGCGCAATCGTCGCGGCCGCTCCGCTCGGCATTAACGCCGTCGCGGCTACGTCCTTGTGCGTCAGTGTCCTCCACTGGACTGCTGGAACCATCTGGGTTGCCCGGGCCGCGAACCTCTCCGCGCTTCGTCTATTCAAGCCCGCAGTGATCGTGCAACTCATCTCGGGCGGTGTCGCTGGCATTGCCTGGCTCGCTTCAGCACTGGGAACCAACCCGCTACTCGAGGTCGCATTCGGCGCCGCCGGCGCGGGGATGGGCCTAATCGTCGCGGCTGCCGTCCTGCCAAGCACGAGAGAGCACGTGCTCGCAACCTTTAGAGGAGAAAACCCGTGAAGAAGCTAGCTCATCGCCTCTACTTCGGGACCCGACACCTTTACGTCTCGTTCCACTCCACTGTCGCCATGCTCCGATTCGTCGGCTTCGTCGACTTGATGGTGCTTCGCATCGCGGAGCTCACCGTCAGGAACCGCAGATCCAGTCACCTGATCATCGCTACGGCTGGCCGCGGCAACATCGGCGACCAGGCCCTGCTCGAATCTGCGGTTCAGCACGCTCCGCACTCGAAGATCCACATTCTCGTCGATCAGCACGACGATTTGACTCTGCCACAGGTCACCTCGCCCCGGACGGCACGTTTCGTGGCGGCACCGCGACTTGTCGCTCGTCTCCCCTACCTGCGCCTGCTGGGCGTATGGAGGGCCGGCCGAGAGATCGGACGCGCCTGCCAGATCGACGTCATCGGCGCCGACATCATGGATGGCTCCTATTCCCGGAGAGACTCGGTCATCCGGCTGCAGCTGGTCAGATTCGCGACGCAGCGAGGCAGGCGCGTCCGGATTCTCGGGTTCAGCTGGAGCGAGTGCCCCGACCAGTACACGTTGAGTCTCATGCGCGCGCTGCAAGACAATGTCTCATTGCTCCCGCGCGATCCTCGATCAGCCGAACGACTTCGCCACCTAGGCGTGACGACGAGACCTCCGACGGCAGACATCGTTTTCACGCTGGCCACTGGAGGGAGCGACGCACGGAGTCGGCTCCGCCTTCCCGAGGACTACATCATCTTCAACGCCAGCGGTCTTGCCAGCCGGGAGCATCGTGTTGGCTGCGAGTACCACGAAAGTCTGCGCCGACTCCTCGACGCGGACCGCAACGTCGTACTCCTTCCTCACGTGCTTCGGCGCGGCGACGATGACGCCGAAGTGGCGAGGAACTTGTACGACCAGTTCTCCAGCCCCCGGCTCGTGCTCGTCACTGACCAACTAAGCCCTTCCGGCGTCGAGGATGTGGCGCGAGGCGCCGTCGGAGGCCTCGCATCGCGGATGCACCTCGCCATCTTTCTGCTGCGTAACGGTGTAGCCCCCCTGAGCCTTGCCTCCCACGGCAAGGTCGAGGGCCTTCTCGAGATGTTCGACATCTCGCATCGAGTGCTCTACCCCCAGGACTCTTTCGGCGCCGTCGCGGGGGCTCAACTCCTGGACTCGATGCAGCAAGCCGCAGATGACCGCGTCGTTCAAGCGCGACTTCCAGAGGTCCAACGACTCGCTCGCAACAACTTTGGGGCTTGACGCGCAATGGCAGAGACCGTATTGCGCATCGCAGTGCTATCCCCCTATGTCGTCTACCGGAACGTAGACCACGCCGGCGGTCAGTATCTTGCGCACCTACTCGCGGGGCTGACACGGGCTGCCGTGGACGTCCGTCTCTTCGCCCCTCACACCGCGGAGAACGAGAAACTCCAGGACAGGGCGGAGTTTCCAGTTTACCTTTCCACCCTCCCAAACACGTCTCGGCGGAATCGCGTTCGGCGGTTCCTTGGAACCGGCTCACCACAGCCCAGCTTCACCAGCTTCGTCAACGGCTTGGCGCCCGAAGGTCGCCATTTCCTTGGCTCGTGCGACGGAATCGACCTGCAGTGGTTCGCAGCGATCGCGTGGGCTCCGGAGATTCGGCAGTGGCGCTCTGACGCCGGAATCGTCGGCATGGCTCACGACGTTCAAGCAGAAAGTCTCGAACGCAGCGCGTCCTTCGGCCCGACTTGGCGGTCAAGGCTCCGAGCTCGGCTCAAGATTCCTGTGGTTCGGCGTCGTGAACTTCAGGCCATGGGCGCGCTTGATCGTGTTTACGTCTTCAAGAAGACGGATGCGGAGCGCGTAGCGCGCCGAGTGTCTGTGGCTCTCGCTTCGCCGTACATCGAGCCGATTTCCTGGATGCGGCCGACGGACAGCCGATCCCCCGTGGTGGTTTTCGTCGCTGCTTTCGCTCGTGAAGAGAATCAGGAGGCAGCCAGGTGGCTACTGAAAGAGATCATGCCGGCGGTGTGGGCCGTGTCCCCCGGCGTCGTCGTCCGATTCGCCGGGTCATCGCCGCCAGAGTGGTTACGCGCGGCGGCATCGGTGAAAGTCGAGGTCACAGGATTTCTTGATTCAATGACGGATGCGTATTTCGGTGCCGCCGCAGCTGTGGTGCCTCTGCTCCGCGGTGCTGGCCTAAAGTTCAAGACCATCCAGGCTCTCGCCATGGGCATGCCCGTCGTTTCGACTCCAATAGGCGCAGAGGGAATACCAACGGAGCGTTACCCCAACATCAGAATCGAGAGCACGGTTGGGGGCATCTCCGAAGCCATCGTTGATTCCTTCGATTTCCGCCAAGAATCCCCCTCGCAGCCCGTGCCGTCTTTCCAGGAAGAGATCGATCGGCAACTCAACTATTGGCGAGTGCTTGTCGCGCGAAGGCCCACTGACACTCTCCCGGACTGACTCGACGACCTCCGCTCCTACTGCGAATGGGTGGAGTAGGCGGCCTCAACCGCAGACTTCTCTCGTCCCCACCATCCAACGTGCTCTCGGTACCAATCGATCGTATCGCCCAACCCCGATTCGAAATCGCCGAACTGCGGGGCCCACCCGAGCTCGGAGCGTAGTCGTGTCGAGTCGATCGCGTACCGCATGTCGTGCCCAACACGATCGGCGACGTGGTCAAACGCGTCCTCGGGCTCTCCCATAAGCCGAAGAATCAACCGAATGACGTGGAGGTTGTTCTTCTCGCCGTCGGCACCGATGAGGTAGGTCTCGCCGAGCTCACCCTTTTCGAGGATCGTCAGCACCGCTGAGCTGTGGTCGTCCGAATGGATCCAGTCGCGGACGTTCAATCCGGCGCCGTAGAGCTTGGGCCGGCGCCCGTCGAGAATGTTCGTGATCTGACGTGGAATGAACTTCTCGATGTGCTGGCGGGGGCCGTAATTGTTCGAGCAGTTGCTGATAGTGGCACGCATCCCGAAGGACCGCACCCAGGCGCGCACGAGCAAGTCCGAGCCTGCCTTTGTCGCGGAGTACGGGCTCGAGGGGTTGTAGGGCGTGGTCTCGGTGAAGCGGTTCGGGTCGTCCAGCTCGAGGTCGCCATACACCTCGTCGGTGGAGATGTGGTGCAGACGGACGTCGTGCTTGCGGCAAGCTTCAAGGATCACGTACGTGCCGATGATGTTCGTGTCGAGGAACGGCCGTGGATCCCGCAACGAGTTGTCGTTGTGGCTCTCGGCCGCGTAGTGCACCACGGTGTCGTGCGTGCTCACCAGCTCGTCCATGAGCGCTGCGTCGGCGATGTCGCCTACCACCAGTTGCGCACGATCCTCGGGCAACCCGGCCAGGTTCTGGCGATTCCCCGCGTATGTGAGCTTGTCGATGACCGTGACGTTCATATCGGTGTTCTCGACGACGTAGTGGACGAAGTTCGAGCCAATGAACCCCGCGCCCCCCGTGACCAGGATCTTCTGCATGTGGGCGACGTTACCGTTGAGCACACCCGCCGGACACGAGAAATCCGTAGGGTGCGTCACATGAAGGGCATCATCCTCGCCGGTGGCACCGGTTCGCGCCTCCACCCGATCACGCAGTGCATAAGTAAGCAACTCATGCCGGTGTACGACAAACCCATGATCTACTACCCGTTGTCGACGTTGATGCTCGCCGGCATCCGTGACGTGCTGGTCATCACCACCCCGCACGAGGCAAGCGGTTTCGAGCGACTTCTAGGCGACGGCAGCCAGTTCGGTATCTCCCTCACCTACGCCCAGCAGCCCTCCCCCGACGGGCTCGCGCAGGCGTTCACAATTGGCGCCGGCCATGTGGGCAGCAGCAACGTGGGGCTCGTGCTGGGCGATAACATCTTCTACGGGGCTGGGCTCGGATCCACCCTCCGCCGCTTCCGGGAGCTAGACGGCGGCGCCGTCTTCGGCTACCACGTGGCCGACCCCACCGCCTACGGCGTGGTGGAGTTCGACGACACCGGTCGCGCCATCTCTCTGGAGGAGAAGCCAGTCCAGCCCAGGAGCAGCTACGCCGTGCCGGGGCTCTACTTCTACAGCAGCGACGTCGTCGGCTACGCCCACGAGCTGAAGCCCTCGGCCCGCGGCGAGCTGGAAATCACCGACCTCAACCGCATCTACCTCGAGCAGCGACGGCTGCAGGTCTCGCTGCTCGAGCGGGGCACAGCCTGGCTCGATACCGGCACAATCGACGACCTCAACGACGCCGGAAATTTTGTGCGCTCCGTCGAGAGCCGTCAGGGTCTGAAGATCGGTTGCCCTGAGGAGATCGGCTGGAGCCTCGGCTACCTCAGCGACGACGAACTCCGTCGCGCGGCGGAGCCGCTCGTAAAGAGCGGATACGGGCGCTATCTTCTAGGTCTGCTCGACCACACCTGACGGCCCTTAGTAACCGATGCGCGAAAAGACACCCCGGGCAGAATCAGGTAGTAACAGATTGCCCTGCTGTCACGAGTAAGGGTTTCCTATGCCTAAGCGAGTGCACTCTACTGTCGCTCCGGAAGCCTGAGTTAAAGAGAGGCCTCAGACAGGGCAGAGTGTGAAACTACTCCCTCGGTCAAGCAGGCTTCGTCACGATGGGGAGCCTAAGGCTGCTTCGGAAATGGTGACACCGACCTCGGGGCCGAAAGTTGCCTGCGCGGACGGCATTCGCGTCTCAAGCGCGAATAGGCTCCCGTGGTTCCTGAAACGCAACATCGCTGACTCGCGGCGCAGATAGCCTGTCGCACATGCTCAAAACCGCGCCGCGTCTGAGCGCGGCGTTCAACCCACGCGCCAACGGCCTCAACCTGTTCCGACTGATCCTCGCCGCGTCCGTGATTGTCACCCACTCTTACCCGATAACCGGGCGCGAGGAGGGGTGGGAGTTCATGCGCAGTGCCGGCGTCGACGGCTTCTTCGCGATCTCAGGCTTCCTCATCGCCTCAAGCTGGGTCCGTCGACCGAAGGTGCTGGACTATCTCCGGGCGCGGCTGCTGCGTATCTTGCCCGGCTTGTGGGCGTGTCTGCTTGTCACGGCGGTCGCGATCGCGCCGCTGGCCACAGCCCTGGCGGGCGACCCGATCCCCCACGGATACCCGAGCAGCGCGACAACCTACTTCCTCCAGAACTTCATGCTCACCGACCAGGGTCAGAGCATCGCCGGCACGCTCAACAACGTCCCGTACCCGAACGCCTGGAACAGCTCGCTGTGGACACTGCGATGGGAGTTCTTCTGCTACCTCGGCGTGATTGCGCTCGGACTGCTCGGACTCGTCACGGCCAGTAGGTTCATCGGGGCCGCATTCATCGGCCTCACGATCGCACAGGCAGTCGTGTTCATGCTCGGCACCGAGAACTACTGGATCACATCCCCGGTTCGCTTCGCGCTCATGTTCGTCGCCGGCATGCTGATCTACTCGCTGCGAGACTGTCTCCCCGTCACGCCAGCCCTAGTCGCCGGAGCCGTGGTCGTGGTGCTCGTCGCCTCGACCTTCATTCCTGGCTCCGGCTACCGGGCGACGTGCTCGGCGTTCTACGCCTACGCGCTCCTCGCGGGCAGCACCTTCTTGCGGTCACCGCGGCTTCAAATGCGCAACGACATCTCCTACGGCACGTACATCTACGGCTTCCCGGTGCAGCAGACACTCGCCAGCACGGCGCTAGTCTCGTGGCACCCTGTCGCGTTCGCGGCGGTCGCGATCGTCGTGGTCTTACCTCTCGCGACGACGTCGTGGTTCTTTGTCGAGAAGCCAGCGCAGAGGTTCCGGGCGAAGCCAATGCGGGCGCACGCCCCGCCCGTCGAGTCCTAGGGAGCGATGCGCCCCTCCAGAACCTCCGTACGCTGGCGACGCAGAACGCGCCGTCCGAGGACGACAAGAGTACGACTCGCCGTGATGTCGCGGGCGGCCCGTACGTCATGTTCATTTGCATCAGGGCGACGCCGTACGCCGACGGAAAGGCGCAGGGTTTTTCCTGCCGTCCTGGCGTGATACGTCCGGACAGCGAGGCGCGCGCGGCGAGCATGGTCGGCTGCGGCGAGCCCGATGATTTTCATGTTGTGCGCCACGGCGGTAGCGCCGCCCCCGGCACGCACCTCGTTGACCTCGATGTCTGGGGACGACCGGATCAAGGGATGCTTCACATGCTTGCTGTCGCGCTCAACGACGGAGAAACGCCTTGATCTTGCGGGCGATTCGCCGGGGCAGCGGGGTCCCGATCGCAGAGTACCGGTCGACCTCGCGCTGCATGCTGCGCGTGTAGATGCTGGGAGCGCCGGCAGCCTTGGCGCGCTCAAACAGTTCGAACGATAGCGCTGACATACGCCGCCGCTGCCGGACGATCCGAAGTCGCCGGGCGTCAACGTGCTCCCGCCCGGGCTCGACGCGCTTCGCGGGTACTGAGAGTCCTTGGTCGATGTCGTCAGCGAGTCGGACACGCAGGCCGTCGCGACGGTGTCGAAAATTGCCCGCCTGCGACTCGGCCGCCATATCCGCGCTCACAGGATCAAGCGTCAGGTCGCCAGCGTGAGCCCCCTCTTGGAGCAGCGCGTCGATGTCATTGCTCCTGGAGACGATGATGTTGGTGCCGCGCCAGTCAGCCTGATACGGCTCAATCCATGCGTCTCCGAAGACCACGTCAGCGGTCTCAGCGAAGATGTCGTCGCAGAAGTTGCACGCTTCGGGCTGGAAGGCACCGTGCCCCCAGTTGGAGCCGAGCAGATCTAGATTTCTGATCGTTCGCAGCTCCGACTCGCTCTCGCTTCTGTAGCCGAAGCTGTAGTCCCAGGCAGGCCGCCCGGGGGCTTTGACTCGGAAGTCGACGGAGTCCAGGTCGCTGGGGATGACGCCGCCCTGCCAAGCGGCAGCTTCGGCGAAGAACTGACTCTTGAGGTGCCCGCAGACAATACCGATGTAGTAAGCGAACTGGCTTCTCAGCCCCAAATCGCTGTCGGCCAGGTTGCGTGCGGTGCGAATAAAGCACGGGACGCCGACGATCGCGTACCGCCGGCCGTCGCCACGTATCGCTTCGATGGTCGAGGCGAGGGTTGTGGCGTAGTACTGCGACTTGCGGCGGTCCTCAATCTCCTCGAGTGAGCGCGAGACGACGTACTCGAAAAGACGGTCGCCATCGACGGCGCCGACATGAATCACCCCGTCGATCGCTCCTGTTTCGAGGAGGCGTCCCAGCGTCCAACTCGTGATCCCACCAGAGGATGACTCCGGGAGGGTTTCGTCGGCGGTCCTACGCCCGGCGCGAATCGAGGTGAACCGCCCAAGGCGAGGGTCGTAGTCACCGACCTCCCCAGCCGGAGGCCCGAGTTGATCCTCATTCTTCGACTCATCCGAGAACGGACAAACGCTCGAGCCGGCTCTCCGATCCTCTTCGGACACCCCGTCGAGGGATGCCTCGTAAATGCCGCGACGGCTAATTGTGATCGGGATGGCGCCCCGCGTCGCGACCGAACATCCACCGCATCCCACGCACATCCCACGCGAGAGGACTTCCTCGATCCGGTGAGTCATATGGCCACCCTAGAACGGTCAGGCGGCCAGGCGGCCTCCGGCAAAGCTCCGAGCCGACGCGAGGTAGGAGGCCGATACGACGGACGGCCCCCGGCCGGTCCTTCTCAGCGACTTGTCGGAGCGGCGTGCGCCGGGCACGTTGGGCGAAGTGCTCCCTGATCGCTCATCGACTTACCGCCCCTCGCCCCAGTCGCTCGACCGCAAGCTGTATCGCGAGCCCGTCTCAAAGCCGATGTTCACGTCTCCGATGACGAAGTCTCGAGGCAACCGTGAGCACCGGGCGGTCGGAAAGTTCGCGGTGCCCGACGCCACGCATTGAGCTGGAACATTCCGCAGGCCGGTCCGCCGACCTCGGTTCAACACCAACGACGCAGCGACTGTCGTCGATGTTCCGACTAATCGACAACTACAGGCTTTACGCACGGTCGACGATATAGGTGACAGAACGTGGAAAGCCTCCAGCGTGATCCCTCTACATCGACGGGGATCGCAATTGACTCCGTTGCGGAACTCCGTCACGCCTGCCAGCGTCACCGACCCTCGCTCACCTCAACAAGTCCCGCTGATCACACATAGGCGAGACTCAGATCCTGTTAGCCGGTCTACGAAAACAATGTTCTCCTGCCGAGAAGCCAGACGCCGACCGCCGCTAGTCGAGCGTGCTGAAGCGGGGACGGGGAGCCATCGCCTTGCCGCGGCCGTACTCCTCGGTGCTAGTGGACGAGACTCGTGCGGGATCGTGCCCGGCGTCGGCGAAGGCCTGTCGGGCGATCTCGAACCACGAGCGCGGCTCCCCACCGCTGGTCACGTTGACCGTGCCGTAGGGCGCACCGCTGCGCAGGAGGTCGACGATGGCCTCGGCCAGGTCGCTCGTGTAGGTGAGGCGGCCGATCTGGTCGTCCACCACCGCAGGATCCACGCCCTTCTCCGCCAGGCCCTGCATGGTGCGGATGAAGTTGTTGCCGTCGCCGATCACCCAGCTGGTGCGCACGATGTGGTGCTTGGGCACCACGCTCACGGCCAGGTCGCCCGCCGCCTTGGACTGGCCGTACACACCCAGCGGCGCGAACGACTCGTCCGTCGGGTGGGTCTCGCGCTCGCCGTCGAACACGTAGTCCGACGACACGTGGACCAGCGTGAGGTCGTGCGTCACGGCGGCCTGCGCCAGGTGCGCCGGTGCGTGCGCGTTGGCCAACCACGCCGCGCGGCGGCCCTCGGGGGTCTCCGCCGCGTCCACCGCCGTGTAGGCGGCCGCGTTGATGATCGTCCGGAACTGCGACCAATCGACCGCTCGCACCGCACCGGCCTTGGTGAAGTCGAGCTCGTCGAGGTCCCAGGGGGTGGCCTTCGGCAGCAGCTGCACCAGCGCCCGGCCCAGCTGACCGTGGCAGCCCATGATCAGCGTGCGTGGCGAGTCGACCTCGGACATGCGCCCGTCGCCCGCCACCACGAACGGCTCGACCTCCGCGAGGCGCGGGTGCGCGCGGTCCTTTTCCGACAGCTCGGCCTCGGCCAGCGGGATCGGCCAGTCGATGGCCAGCGTCTCGTCGGCGAGGTTCACGTAGGTGTAGCTGGCGTCGGCACTCCAGTGCTCGTTGACGAGGTAGCTGTAGATCGTGTCGTCCTCCAGCGCCTGGTAGGAGTTGCCCACGCCACTGGGCACGAACACCGCCTGGTCGACGTCAAGATCCAGCGTCACCACAGTGCCGAACGCGTCGCCGTCGCGAAGATCGACCCACGCGCAGAAGGCCCCCCCGTGGACGATCGAGATGAGCTTGTCCCACGGCTCCGCATGGATCCCGCGCGTGGCGCCTCGCGCGGCGTTGAACGACACGTTGTTCTGCACCGGCGTGAAGTCAGGCAGACCCAGGTCCACCATCTTCTCCCGCTGCCAGTTCTCCTTGAACCAGCCGCGACTGTCTCCGTGCACCGGCAGATCGATGACCAACAGTCCCGGTATCGGCGTCCTCCGCACTGCAATCTCCCTCATCGGGCCATCTTGACAGGGATATTCGGGCCCTCTTGCCAGGTTCGGTGTGGAACGGGCCACGCTCGCGACGCGCGCCACGTCACGACCAACACGCGCACTCACGAGTCCGCCCTCGCCTAGAGTGACTCCCAGCCCTGGGCGAACCGGGGCGTCACCACCGATTCTCGGGAGCACGCGCGTGGACCTGCGGGACTACCTGAACATCCTCCGGCACCGCTGGCTGCTCATCGCCTCCGTCACCTTGGGCGTCGTGGCCCTGGCGGCGCTGGCCACGTGGCGCACCACCCCGCAGTACGCGTCGTCGACGGACCTGTTCATCTCCACCTCCCAGGCGTCCGACGACAACCAGGCGTTCCAGGGCAGCCAGTTCTCCCTGCAGCGAGTCAAGAGCTACGCCGAGATGGTGAACCAGAACGAGATCACCCGTCGCGTCATCCAGCGGCTCGACCTCGACGAGACCCCGGCCGAGCTGAGCGAGCAGATCACCGCAACCAGCCAGCTCGACACCGTGATCCTCACGATCACCGTCACCGACCCGTCCCCCGAGCGGGCCCAGCGCATCGCCGAGACCACCGCCGACGTGTTCGTCGGCTACGTCGGCGAGCTGGAGACGCCCCCCGGCCAGGACCAGGCCACCATCAAGGCCACCGTCACCAACCAGGCCACCGAGCCCAAGAGTCCCGTGTCGCCCCAGCCGCTGCGCAACCTCGGCCTCGGGCTCGTGCTCGGGCTGCTGCTCGGCGCCGGCCTGGCCGTGCTGCGCGAGACGCTCGACACCTCGGTCAAGACCCACCGCCAGCTCGAGGAGCTCGCCGAGGCACCTGTCATCGGTGCCATCCCGTTCGACGGCGGCGCCGACGGTGCTCCCTTGATCTCCGAGATCGACACCTACTCCCCGCGGGCCGAGGCGTTCCGCGTGCTGCGCACCAACCTGCAGTTCATCGACCCCGACGCCAACAAGAAGGTGTTCGTCCTCTCCAGCGCCCTGCCCGGCGAGGGCAAGAGCACCACCGCCTGCAACCTGGCCCTCGCGCTCGCCGAAGGTGGCCAGAAGGTCGCCCTCGTCGAGGGCGATCTGCGTCGCCCCCGCGTGGCGCAGTACCTCGGCCTCGTCGACGCCGTCGGTCTCACCACCGTGCTCGTGGGCCGCATCGAGCTCTCCGACGCCATGCAGGAGACCCAGTTCCCCGGACTGGCGGTCCTGTCCAGCGGCAAGACGCCCCCCAATCCGGCCGAGCTCCTGCAGTCGCGTGCCATGAGCAGCCTCATCGGCCAGCTGCGCGAGGAGTACGACGTCGTGCTCATCGACGCCCCGCCGCTGCTGCCCGTCACCGACGCGGCCCTCATCGCCAGCGTGGTCGACGGAGCGGTGCTCGTGGTCCGCCACGGCAAGACCAGCGCCGACCAGGTCCGCGGCGCCGTGGAGCGGCTCGAGGGCGTGGGTGCCAAGCCCGTCGCCGCGGTCTTCAACATGACGCCCACCAAGACCGGTCGCTACGGCTACGGGTACGGCTACGGGTACGGGTACGCGCCGCAGGAGGGGTCGGCGCTCGAGGAGTTCAGCCGCCCGCAGCCCATGCAGGCGCGGAAGGCCTCCCGTGGTGGCGAGGAGCCACCGGCCGAGGGCCAGCCGGCACCGCGTCGGCGGGACCGGCCGTCCGAGGACCTCGACGCCCTGGAGGATGCCGTCGGTCGCGAGGAAGAGCTGCGCGCACGTCGTCTCGACGCCAGCCGAGGCCTCCGGCTCGACCTCGACGAGCCCACCGAGGGACGCGGCAAGCCCCGCCGCTGAAGCGATCGGTCGACCGATCTGTCCACATCCTGGACGTTCGCACCACGTGCACCGCTGTGGAGTGCGTCACTGAGATGTGCCTGAGAATGCGCAGACACGCTCACGACCCCTCGAACGCATGCCTGTCCTGTGTTGCGGGCAGGTGAATAAATTGGACGGATTGCGCCATCTGGGGCCTTTGGGCCCTAGAGTTGCCCCATACCGCAGTACGCGGTCGGACTTCTACATCCTTCGGAGCACTTTATGCGCATGACCCGCCTGGCTGTCGCCACCACCGTGGCAGGCCTCATCACTCTCTTCTCCGCGTCCACCGCGCACGCGGTCGACTACGCCGAGCCCGAGATCGGCACCTCCGGCGGCTCCGCCGCCGACGGTGTCGTCGCCCCCGGCGAGGAGTTCACCCTCACCGGCGACTTCGGTGGCGTCGAGTGCGACCCGTGGGTTGCCGAGTTCGTCGGCGACACGGAGTCCGGCTCGGGCACCACGTACTCCGTAAGCTTCACGGCTCCCACCGAGCCGGGCGACTACGACATCGTCTTCACCTGCACCTACGACGAGCCGGCCGAGCTGTCCGCCTCCGGCGTCGAGGCGTTCACGCCGTTCAACGTCACCGAGGAGATCGGGCGCGTCACGATCACCGTCGAGGGCGCTGACGCCGGCGACTCCGGAGCCGGCGCGGGCGACGACTCGAGCGCCCTGCCCGACACCGGCGGCTCGAACCTGCTGCTGATCGCCGGCGGCGCCGCTCTGGTGCTCGCAGGCTCGGGCCTCGTCGTGGCCCGTCGTCGCAACAGCTGACACGCCACCGGTTGTAGACATCCGACCCTGACGACCGCCACCTCCACCAGCCTTCGGGCCGGGGAGGTGGCGGTCGCATGTCACGGCGGCCCCGTCACCTTGGCCCCACGACCCTAGGATCAGCGCATGCCCTCGTCCTCGCGCACGTCGCGTTCGCGCCGCAGGAAGAGCACGCCCGGCCGCAGTCGCAAGCCCCTCTGGATCGGCCTCGGCGTCGTGGCCCTCGTGCTCGTCGGCACTCTCGGCTGGCTCGGCTACGAGGCGTCGCAGGCGCAGAAGGCCATCGCCTCGGCCACCGACGAGGCCAAGGAGCTGCAGTCACAGATCACCAGCGGCGACACCGATCTCGCCCGCAACACCCTGCGCGCCCTGCAGGAGAGCACCACCACCGCCCGCACCCGCACCGACGGCCCGCTCTGGGGCGCCGTTGCGAAGGTCCCCTTCGTGGGGTCCAGCGTCGGCGCGGTGCAGACCGCCGCCAGCAGCCTCGACGACATCGCCCAGCGTGGTCTGCCGCCGGTCGTCGAGACCTCCACCTCGCTGGACTCCAACCTCTTCCGCCCCGACGACGGCCAGTTCCCGCTCGAGGAGTTCGCCGGACTCGCCAAGCCCGTCAGCACCGCCGCCAACGTGCTCACCGAGAACCGTGAGCGGATCGACGCCATCGACGAGGACTCCCTCATCGGCCCCGTCAAGGGACCCGTGGACGAGCTCAAGGAGAAGGTCGGCACCGCACAGCGCGCCGCCTCCGCCGCCGCGAAGGGACTGCGCCTCGCCCCACCCATGCTCGGCATCGATGGCAAGCGCACCTACCTGCTGATGTTCCAGAACAACGCCGAGTCCCGGGCCCTGGGTGGCATCCCGGGCGCCCTTGCCCTCGTGACCGCCGACAAGGGTCGGCTCGAGTTCGAGGACTCGTTCACCGTCGGCGACATCGGCTTCCCCGACGAGCCCGCGCTCGAGCTCACCGACGACGAGAAGCAGACGTTCAGCAAGACCATCGCGGCCGACATCCGCAACGTCACCTCCACCCCCGACTTCACCCGCGCCGCAGCGTTCGCCCGCGCCATCGTGGACGACCGCACCGGCACAGAGGTCGACGGGGTGCTCTCCATCGACCCCGTCGCACTCTCCTACGCACTCGAGGGCACCGGCGCGATCGAGGTCGGCGACGGCACCACCCTCACCAGCAGCAACGCCGTGGAGATCCTGCTCAACACCGTCTACGCCCGCTACGAGGACCCTCGCGTGCAGGACGCGTTCTTCGCCGACGCCGCCGAGAAGATCTTCAAGGCTGCGCTCAGCGGACGCGGCGACTCCCGCAAGACCCTGGAAGGACTCGCCAAGGCCGTCGACGAACGCCGCATCATGCTCTGGAGCGCACAGAAGGACGAAGAGGCCGAGCTGGCCGGCACCCGGCTCGGCGGGACCCTTCCGGCCAGCACCGCGACCCCGCACATCGGCGTCTACCTCGACGACGCCACGCAGGCCAAGATGCAGTACTACCTGACCTGGAGCACCACCGTGGCCGCGGAGCGGTGCACCGACGGCGGCCGGCAGACGTTGGTGTCCACCACCACGCTCACGTCCACCGCCCCTGAGGACGCCAACCTGCTGCCCGACTACATCACGGGCGACGGCAGGCGCGCGAAGTCGGGCCAGCAGCAGGTCGGCGTGAACGTGTACGCGCCGTCCGGCGGCACGGTCCAGCGGTTGGACGTCGACGGGAAGCGGAAGGCCTACGGGCGCGCGAAGCTCGGCGAGCGCCCCGTCCTGAGCACCCCGGTCTTCCTGAAGCCTGGTCAGACGGTCGAGGTGAAGGTGACCATGACCAGCGGTGAGGGGCAGCGTCGCGGACCGGTGGTCACCACCACCCCCGGCGTCAACTCCCTCGACCAGGACCGGCGCTTCCCTTCCGCCTGCTCATAGCCCGGTCCGGACCTCTCGGCCGTCGTCAGGGAGCGCCGAAGTCCTGGCCGCCGTCGGTGCTCAGGAAGGGCTTCGGGTCGTCGCCCACGACGGCGACGAGTGCGGTGTCGCTCGCCGCGATCGCTCGCGCCGGGTCACCCACGATGCAGCTCGCGGACGCCCACGTGCGACCCGAGTCCTTCGTGCTGAAGACCTGCGCGGCGCATCCCTCGAACCGGGCGAGGGCATAGCCGGCGTTGAACGAGGTGAAGGTCGCCGTGCGCACGTTGTCCAGTCGGCCGAGGTCGACCCACTCCTCGCCACCGTTGCCGGTGCCCTTCACGATGCCGTCGATGCACGTGACCCGTGCGAAGTCCTCACCCACCTGGGAGAGCGACGACATCGTGCACCCGGGATCGGAGGTCTCGCCGCCAGGGGCGATCACCTGCTTCGGGTCCTCCGGCGAGATCGCAATGCGGGTGATCTCGAAGTCCTGCGTCCAGGTGGAGCCCCCGTCGGTCGACGACTTCTGCACCGGGACGCAGTCCTCGCCGGCCCCGACGACCACGAGATTCCCGTCCGAGCCCGCCTGGACGGCCGTCACCACCTTGAGGTCCGGGTCGCGCTTGGCAGGATCCGCGCCGTTGTCGGTCGACGTGAACACGGTCGTCGAGGCGTCGCCGTCGCACGAGCCTCGGGTGGCGAAGATCCACGTGCCGTCGTTCGCCACGTCCATCGACGCGGCCGTCGCGGGCTTGAAGTCGAACGCCCGCTGGTTGGTCTCGCGTGACGGCGTGGGCGAGGCCTCGGCCGACGTGGCCCCGACGTCGCTCGACGGCGGCTCCTGGTTGACGTGCTGGTACACGAGGGCGACCAGTGCGACGTCGACCGCCAGGAAGGCGCCCAGAGCGATCAGGGGCAGAGGCTTCGGCACGGGCACGAGTCTAGGGGCAGGAGCCGCCCGGCCGGCCCCGTCGGGCCAGACTGCACCCTGCCGTCAGGTGAGGTCCTCGTAGTGGCTCAGCAGACGGCTCATCGTCGAGAGCGCCTCCTGCATCTCCGCGATGTGCGCCGGGTCGAGCGCCCGCAGCATCTCCTTGATGCCCGTGCTCGACACACCGGCCGTGCGCGGCAGGTACTGCACCTCGCAGTAGTCCTTCAGGTGGTCGAACTTGCCGGTCCAGTCATCACCCATCACGAACAGGTCCACGTCGTGCTCCTGCACGTCGAGCACCTTCTGCTCCCACGACTGCTCGGGCACCACCAGGTCGACGCCCTTGATGCTGCCGACGATGCGCGCACGGTCCTCGTAGGAGACGACGGACGACTTGCCCTTGCCGGCGTTGAACTCGTCGGTCGAGACCCCGATGATCAGCCGGTCGCCGAGCGCAGCCAGCCGTTCGATCAGGTTGAGGTGACCGATGTGGAAGAGGTCGAACGTCCCGTACGTGAGCACCGTGGTCATGGGTGCCAGGGTAGCCGTCACCCGCCCCGATCCCGACGAGGCGAGGGGCGGGGCCACCCCAGGACGCCCCGCCCCACCTTCCATGAGACGACCGCGATCGGCCGGTGGCCACACGAGATCCGAAGATGCCTCCGATGGACCAGTCCGCATGGCTCGTCAGGGTGAGGGGGACCGTGCCGAGCGGCCGTTCGCCGGGAGCCGACCCCTACCCTGGAGCCATGCTGACAGCGCTCGCGTGGATCGTGGTGGCCGCCGGGCTGGCGACCGGTCTGGCAGCCGTTCGCGACGTGCGCCAGCGGGCCGCGCCCACCGCCCACGGGTTCCCCGGGCAGCCCGTCCACCCGGGGCCCCGTCCGTTCCGGCTGCGGCTCTGGGTCGTCGCAGCCGGCGTCCTCGTGGTCGGCACCGCCGTCGCCACGATCGTCGCGCTGGTCACCTCGCAGGACCTCGTCGCGCTGGTGGTGGCCGTGGCGCTCGCCATCGGTCCCGCTCTCGTGGCGTGGCGCCTGCACGCGTGGGCCTCCGCGTCGCGCGGGGTCCGCGAGGCCGTCGCCGCCCACGCACCCCGGGTCGCCGTTCCGTACGCCGGCAAGGTCGGCGTGCACGTGGGCATGTGGTCGCCGTGGATCGAGCAGGCCGGCGTGCCGTGGTGCATCGTGGCGGCCGACCGCACCATCTACGCCGAGCTGGTGCGCCTGCATCCGCACGACCCCGTGGTCCTCACGCACCTGCCCGCCTCCGTGCGCGGCGCGCTGTACCCGCACGGGGCCAAGAAGAACGCGGTCTTCCTGGCCCACGACGAGGTCACCCACGTCTTCCTGGGCCACGGCGACAGCGACAAGCCGCTCAGCGCGTCCGAGCGGGTGCTCTCCTACGACGTCATCGCCGTCGCCGGGCAGGCGGCCATCGACCGCTTCGCCCAGGCGGGTCTGCGGGTGCCGCCCGCGAAGCTGCGGGTCGTCGGCCGCCCGCAGACCGAAGGCATCGAGCGAGTGTCCGGTCCGTTCCCCGCCTCACCGACCGTGCTCTACGCCCCCACCTGGCGCCACGCCGACGACGCCCTGAACGTCTCGTCGCTGGCCGTCGCCGAGGACGTCGTGGCGGCACTCCTGGCCCGCGGCTGCACCGTGGTGTTCCGGCGCCACTTCGCGGGGCGCAACCACCTCGAGGCCGAGGCGATGATCGTCCACGTCGACCGGATGCTCGCCGACGACGCGAAGGCCACCGGCCGCGCCCACGTGCTCAGCGAGGACGCGATGTCGGTCCCCCTGGTCGACGCGTTCAACGGGTGCGACGCCATGGTCTCCGACATCTCCGGCATCGTCGTCGACTTCATGGTCAGCGAGAAGCCGTTCGCCATGTATGCCGCGCAGTTCGGCGGACCCGACGCCGCCGAGACGTTCCGCGCCGCGCACCCCACGGCCGTCTCGGCCTACGTGATCGACCGCGACCTCGTGCAGCTCGACGCCGCGCTCGACGCGATGCTCGGCCCCGACCCGCTCGCCGCGGTCCGCCCCGAGCGCGCCGACCACTACCTGGGTGGGCCCGAGCGCTCCGACCCCGCGGGCCGGTTCGTCGCCCTCGTCCGCGAGCTGGCCGCCGGACCTCAGGAGCGCGCCGGCTCCTCGTAGTCGCCGATCCACCAGTCGGCCAGCTCCCGCATGACCGTGCTGACCTGCGCGTGCTGCGGGTGGACCCGGAACGCCTCGAAGGCCTCGCGGCTCTCGAACAGGCCGTTCTCCACGAGGATGCGCCCCTTGCGTCGGTCGTCGGACAGCCGGACCGTCCACTCCAGCACCCCCGGCAGCCGCGCGAGCGACGCCAGCTGCTCCAGCGCGTCGTCCACGTCGGCGTCGGACACCGCGTCGTGCACGCGGAACAGCACCAGGTGGCGCAGCGCCATCAGCCCACCAGCTCGTCGGTGATGCGCGGGTCGTGCGCCGGGACGACCAGCACGTCGGGCAGCGAGGCCAGACGTCGAAGCTCGCGGTGGTTCGCGCGGATGCGGGAGCGGTCGCGGCCCACGACCATCTCGAAGCCGCGCGCGGCGCGCACCGGGGTGAGGCGTCGGCCGCGCGGCGATGCGTCGGCCACGTGGCTCGCGTCGAAGACCGCGTCGCCGGCGTGCAGCACCACGCCGTCGACAGTCTCCACGGCCACCGCGGCGTGCCCGCGCGAGTGCCCGGGCATGGGAACGAGCACGACGCCGGGCAGCACCTCGTGGCCGGTGAGCCCGTAGCGCCACTCGTCGCCGGGGCCGACGTGCAGGGCGAAGCGTGGACCGTGGGTGAACTGCGCCGGACGGTAGCGGCGCTTGTCGAGGGCGTCGGGGTCGGTGATCGCGGCCGCGTGCTCGTCGGCCGTGGTGTGCACGGTGGCGTGCGGGAAGTCAGACAGACCACCGGCGTGGTCGAGGTCGAGGTGGGTGAGCACCACGTGCGTCACGTCGGCCGCGTCGTGTCCGCGGTCCTGGAGCTGCCGCAGCACCGTGTGCCGATCGTCGAGGTCGGGGCGCAGCAGGCCGCGGACGGGTCCGAGGCGTCGGCCGGGGTCGGCCACGTCGGCCGTGCCGAAGCCGGTGTCCACGAGCACCAGGCCGTCGTCGGTGTGGCAGAGGAACACGTGCGCCGGCATGCCGGGCATCGTGAGGGGGTTCATGACGGCGGCCCGCAGGTGCTCGATGCGCATGGCGCACATCGTGGCACGCTCGGCTCGGCGCCGCGGTGGTGTTGGTCACGAACCTGCCCGCCACTGCGGCCACCTGCCTACGCTCGACGGATGCGCCGCTCCCCCACCCACCTCGTGCTGGCGGCGGCGTACCTCCTGGCGCTCGCGCTGATCGCGTTCTGGCCGTCCCCGGTCGACCAGGGCATCGACGTCATCAACTCCTGGCCCGTGCGTCTGCTGGAGTCCGCGTTCGGCCTCTCCCGCCCCGAGGGGTACGACGTCGTCCAGGTCGCGGCCAACGTCGTGCTGTTCGTGCCGCTGGGCTGGCTGGCGGTGGCGCTCACGCGGGCTCGTTGGTGGCAGGTGACGCTGGTCGGCTTCCTGCTGTCGTCGGGCATCGAGGTGGGGCAGGCGCTGCTGCGTCCGGACCGCTTCGCGACCGTCTCCGACGTCGTGGCGAACACGCTGGGCACCGCCCTGGGCGCCCTGACCGCGGCGCTGCTGCTGCACCGCCACGAGCGCACGCCCACCAAGTCCCGCCCCTGATCGGACGCCGATTGGTCGCGCGGCTACCCGCCTGGCTATCCTGTACCGGTTGCCGCTTCGGTGGCGACATGGAGGTGTCGCATAGTGGCCTAGTGCGCCCGCCTGCTAAGCGGGTTGAGGTTCAAACCTCTCGCGAGTTCAAATCTCGCCACCTCCGCAGACGACGAAAGCCCCCAGCGCTCTTTGCTGGGGGCTTTCGTCGTCTCCAGAAGGATGCCGAGATTTGGGAGGAGCGGCGAGGAACGAGCCGCGACGGCTCTCGCCACCTCCGCCACGAGCGCCACGAGCGCGAGTGAGTACGCCACGAGCTCACCCAGCGGTAGCCCTCCCGCGCCTCCGCGACCCCCAGAGGTGGCTGCACCGCGGATGGAGACCGCGATTCCGCGGGCCACCTACCTCTCACGGCCCAGGTGGCCCAAGGCGATCAGCCGCGCAGCTGGGCGGCGAGGGGGCAGTCGAAGGGGTCGCGGGCGCGCAGGCCGACGTTGTTCAGGTAGCCGATGACGAGGGCGTAGGAGTGCAGGAGGCCGACCTCCATGTAGTCGACGCCGACCTTCTCGCAGTGGGCGCGGACCAGGGGTCGGGCCTTCTTGAGGTTGCCGCGCGGCATGTGCGGGAAGAGGTGGTGCTCGATCTGGTAGTTCAGGCCGCCCATGAAGAAGTCCACGAACCAGTTGCCGCGGATGTTGCGCGACACCATCACCTGGCGTCGCAGGAAGTCGAGCTTCATCTCCGGCGGCACGATCGGCATGCCCTTGTGGGCGGGCGCGAACGCCGCACCCAGGCACACGCCGAACACGGCGGTCTGCACCGCGAGGAACGCCACGGCCATCGGCCACGGCAGGAACACGAACACCACGGCCACGAGGGCGATGAGGCGGACGGAGACCAGTCCCAGCTCCAGGCGCCGCCACGGCGTGTTCGACGAGCGGTCCAGCCCCACGAGCACGCTCTGCGCGTGGAGGTTGGCCCCCTCGAGCGTCAGCAGCGGGAAGAAGAACCAACCCTGGTGCCGGGCGAACCAGCCCTTGAACCCCGACCGGTCCGCCACGATGCCGGGCGTGAACGCGATCGCCCCCGGTCCGATGTCGGGGTCGATGCCCTCCTGGTTGGGCGCCAGGTGGTGCTTGTTGTGCTTGCCGCGCCACCACGTGTAGCTCAGGCCCGCGAAGGCGCCGGCCAGGATGCGTGACGTCCACGCGTTCCAGGTCCTCGAGGAGAACATCTGGCGGTGAGCGGCGTCGTGGCCGAGGAAGCCGAACTGCGCCACCACCACCCCGAGCGCCGCGGCCAGCAGCAGCTGCCACCACGAGTCACCGAGCAGGAAGAACCCCGCCCAGATCGCCACGAACGTCCCGACCGCGACCGTGATCTGCAGCCAGTAGTAGAGGTGTCGCCGTTCCAGCAGCCCCGACTCGCGCATCGCCGCCGCCAGCTCGGTGTACTGGCTCACGTAGCGCTGCTGCACCTCGTGGTCGACGATCCGCGGCTCGCTCGCCTCGGCCGAGCCCCCGCCGATGCTCACGGACGTCACGGACGTCGCACCTGGGGTGAAGTCATCTCGTGGCCACCTCGCCTTGCTGCCACCCACGGTTCCTCGGCGTCACGTTCCACCGTCCGGCCCCCGCGGACCTGCAGTCCTTCGTCCACGATAGCCATGTTCGGAGTCCGGGCCCCTCGACGCGGGCCGACGTCTCATGCCCGTCCGACCTCGTCCGACACCGTCGGAGGTAGGAGAGACACCGAACTCGGCCCCGATGAGGTGCCAGACCTACCTCCGACGGCCGCATTCGGTGCCAGACCTACCTCTGACGGCCGTGGTCGACGGGAGGGTCCGCGCTCGGGCGCCCGCGTCAGCCGAAGCGGCGGTAGCCGTGCGCCGTGTTCAGCCGGTCGTGGACCTCGCGCACCAGCTCGGGGGCCCGCGCGCCGAACGTCGCGAGCGACAGGCGCAGCACGCGCTGGTCGTCACCGGCCTCGTCGAGGGCGAGCAGCAGCAGGCCCTCGCGGACCGTCGCGTCCTCCACGTCGACCCAGCGCTCCCGCGACCGACGCGTCCGGATGCCGTGCTCGTCGAGGCGCGCCACCACCGGCGGGCGCAGCACCACGAGCGCCGCGACCAGCACCGCCAGCACGGTGATCACCCCCGCGATCCACGACGTCGCCACGAACGCGACGAAGCCCGTGAACGCGGCCACGACGAACGCGACCCCGGCGATGGCCAGGGCAGGGGCACGGTCCAGGCGGTACGTGGTCATGGGTCCTTCGGGGGTCGGGACGGGCGAGGCCAATCTACTGGGGTCGCCACAGAGGCGCTCCGCGCCCGACCGGCAGAGGGGGCGGGACTCCCGGCTCGACTGGCAGAGGGGGCGGGACTCCGTCGCCGCTCGTTCCGCCCCCGCAAGCGGGAGGTGCCCCCAGCGGCTCCTCCCGAATCCGGAGCCCTCTGCGAGGGGCCGCTTCGCGGCGCTGAGCAGAGGGGGCGGGACTCCGTCGCCGCTCGTTCCTCGCGGCGCCTCCCCGAATCCGCGAGCCCTCTGCAGATGAGCGCTTCGCGCGAATGGCAGAGGGGGCGGGATTCGAACCCGCGGTAGCTCTCGCTACGACCGCTTTCAAGGCGGTTCCGATCGGCCACTCCGGCACCCCTCCTCGGCGTCACCGCGGCCGGAGCCACGCCGACGCCACCGCCGATTCTCGCACTACTTGAGAGGGGCCAGCCGTCCAGGCTCCGAGCGCGACGTCGGCTCCAGCGACCGCGACGCCCGCGAACCGCGCTGCCGCATCGCCACGTAGCGCGCCACCAGACCCACCACGACGCCCAGCACCACCGAGTACACCGTCGACAGGGCGATGTAGGACGGGTAGGCGCCCGGCGACACCAACGACGTCGTGAGCACGCCCGTGCCCAGCACCGCGAACACCAGCACCCACCAGCCGTCACGACGCTTCGAGCGCAGCGACACCCCCACGATGAGCGCCGGGAACCCGATGAAGACCTCCACCGGGCGCGGCACCCCGCCGACCGTCTCGCGCATCCAGATGACGAAGTTGGTGATGCCCTCCACCACCGTCTCCGAGCCGTGCGTCCGCACGAAGCTCGAGTAGGCCAGCAGCACCAGCAGGACCGCCGCCACGGCCGCGATGATCGCGATGTTCTGCTTGCCCAGCCCGTGCAGACCGGCCCCGAGGTTCCACACGAACGCGATGGCCAGGGTGAGCGCCGCGGCCAGCACCACCAGGTTGAAGCGCTGGTACGCCACCGGTGCGTTCCAGGCCGCGACGGCGAGCGTGCCGCTGAGCGCTACCGCCAGGGCGAGCACGAACTCCTTCAACGCCCCGATGGCGCTGCGGGCCGGCCGGGTGATGACCACCGCCCACACGCTGGCGAGGATCGCCGAGACCGCCGCGGCCCCCGCCACCAGCAGGTTCAGCTCGGTCGCCACCGCCGACAGCGCCAGCACGCCGGACGCGACCGTCCAGATGCGCATGTGGCCGCCACCGCGGTGCGTCAGGCCGATGCTGAAGACCACGAGCAGCAGCGCCGCGCCCCACCGCTCGATCCAGGCCGGGTGCGGCACCGCCACCACGGCGGTCCCTGCGACCGCCACGCCCGCCACCCAGGCCAGGAACGTCGCGGCGAAGGCGTAGCGCGCCGTGGTCGGCGACTCGAGTCGAGGCTGTCGTGTCGGGACGTCGTAGTCCGCCGGGACCGACGTGTCGAGCCGACGTCGTCCCGGCTGTGCCGACCCGCGCTGGGCGGCCTGACGTGTGGGGGTCACGCGGGACCCATCCTGCGGTTGGCCAGCGAGGGGTTCACCTCACGTGCGCGGGCGACGTCGGCGAGGTCGAGGTCAGCCGTCACCAGATCGTCCTTTCCTGCATCCCCCTCGGCGAGGGTAGTGCCCCAGGCGTCGAGCACGAGGGAGTGCCCCGTGTAGCGCTCGCCACCCTGGGCGGCCGCCACCACGCCGACCACGTCCTCGACCGCGCGGGCCGCCAGGAGCGTGCGCCAGTGGTGCAGCTTGTGGTCACCGGCCACCCAGGCGGCGGGGACCACGAACGCCTCGGCGCCCGCATCGACGAGGGCGCGCCCCAGCTCGGGGAAGCGCAGGTCGTAGCAGGTCATGAGGCCGACCCGGGCCGACGATCCGTCGGCCGAGGGGACGTCGACCGTCACGGGCTCCACGGCCCCGCCGCGCAACCGGTCGGACTCGGCGTACCCGAACGAGTCGTAGAGGTGGATCTTGCGGTACGTGGCCGTCAGGTCGCCGTCAGGGCCCAGCACCACCAGCGTGTTGTAGGGCAGGTCGTCGGTGCGCTCGAACAGGCCCGCCACCACCGTGGCGCCCAGCCGTCGGGCGTGGCCCGCGATCAGCTCGACGAACGGACCGTCGAGCGGCTCGGCCACGGCGGCCAGCTCGTGGTCCGGCGAGCCGAAGTCGTGCATCGTCGCCTCGGGCAGCACCACGAGGTCGACCGCGGGGTCCAGAGCGGTCAGGCGTGCGTCGACGAGCCTCCGATTCTCGGCGGAGTCGATCGTCGACGCCAGCTGCACCGCGGCCACACGCATGCAACCCAGTGTGTCAGGACCGGTCTGAGAGGCCCATGAGACCGGCCGGGTCCCGCCGTTCCAGGCCCTGAGGGCTCAGTCCTGCAGCCAGGGCGCGGCCGCACGCGTGTGGCCGGCCTTCGTCGTCGGGTCCATCGACTCGTAGGAACGGGCCATCATGCGCGAGCGTGGATTCGTGGCGAAGACGTCGAGGTGGTCGCGCACGAACGTCCAGTACAGGCCGTCCCACGCCTCGCACCAGTCCCCCTTCGGCACGTCGGACATCCGCCGCAGGTAGGCCGAGCCCGACACGTACGGCTTGGTCGTGATCGTCGGCCCGGCCGCGAACTGGCTCATCGCGTAGACGTTGGGCACCATCACCCAGTCGTAGGCGTCGACGAACAGGGCCATGAACCACTCGTAGGCCTCGTCGGGGTCGATGCGCAGCAGCGACATGGCGTTGCCGACCACCATGAGCCGCTCGATGTGGTGGGCCCAGCCGTCGTCGAGCACCCGCTGCACCACCAGGTCGACGGGGTCGAGCCCGGTCGTCGCGTCCCACCAGCCGCCCGGCAGCGACCGCGTGTGGGCCAGGTGGTTGGCGGTGCGCATGCGTCGGCCGTGGGTCACGTACACGCCGCGCATGTACTCGCGCCAGCCGATCAGCTGGCGCACGAAGCCCTCCAGCGACGCGAGCGGCACGTCGTGCTCGTCGGCGTGGTCCAGCACCCGGCCCAGCACCTGCGCGGGCGACAGCAGGCCGATGTTCAGCGCCGGGGTCAGCACCGAGTGGAACACCGTGGCCGAGCGGGTCGTGATCGCGTCCTCGTAGGGGCCGAAGGTGTCGAGCCGCTCCGTGACGAACTCCTCGAGCATCGCCTCGGCCTCGGCGTGGTCGGTGGGCCAGGCGAAGCTCTCGAGCCGACCCGGCGCGTCGGGGAAGGCGCTCCGTACCCACGCGACGGCGTCGTCGACCTCAGCCACGCGCTCGGGCCGGGTCACGTCGGGCACGTCGACCGACTTCGGCAGCTTCTTGCGGTTCTCCTCGTCGAACGACCACTGCCCGCCGACCGGCTGGTCGCCGTCGACCAGGACGTCGAGGCGCATGCGCTGCCAGGCGTAGAAGTGCTGCATGCGCGGCCGCTTCCCGCCCAGCTGCTCGCGCACCTGCTCGCGCGTGGTCAGGAAGTTCGGCGACTCCAGCCACTCCAGCTCCAGGCCGACGTCGGCGGCGGTCGCGTCGAGGTCCTGCTCGAGCCAGTCGTCGACCACGTCGAACGCGCTGACCGCGTCGGCGCCCTCGAGCACGCGCCCCAGGGCGGCGCGACTGGTGGTGCGACCGTCGGTGCGGACCCAGGCGACGTCGCGCCCGGCGTCGGCCAGACGGGCCGCGAACCGCTCCATCGACGCCCGGTGCAGCACCAGCTTCTGCGCATGGAACGCGTACTGGCGGAACAGCAGGTCGTGCTCCACCAGCACGAACGACGTGCCCGCGGGAGCGTCGAGGTGCTCGACGAACAGCTGGTGCGGCAGCACCAGGCGGACCGTCCGCCCCTCACCGCTCACCGGGAAAGCCCCTCGACAGGCTCGGCACGCGGCCCCTCGACAGGCTCGGCACGCGGCCCTTCGACAAGCTCGGCGAACGAGTCCCGGGTCCGGCTCGAACGACTCCGCTCCCCGAGCCTGTCGAGGGGTCGAGGGGCGGACGCACGACCATCACTCACGACGACCACGCTAGAGCGACGCCTGCGCCCGCGCTCGTCCAACGCCGGGCCGATAGCCTCAGGCCCATGCGTGCTGTCGTCGTGCCCGAACCCGGTGGAGTCGAGGCCTTGCAGGTCGTCGACGTCGAGGCCCCCGAGCCGGGTCCCGGAGAGGTGCTCGTGCGGGTCACCGCCGCGGGCGTCAACCGTGCCGACCTCATGCAGCGCCAGGGGTTCTACGACCCGCCCGAGGGTGCGACCCCGGTCCTGGGCCTCGAGTGCTCCGGCGACGTCGTGGCCCTCGGCGAGGGTGTCACCGAGTTCACCAAGGGTGAGCACGTGGTGGCACTGCTGTCCGGCGGCGGCTACGCGGAGTACGTGGCCGTCCCCGCCGGCCAGGTGGCCGTCGCGCCCGGCGGAGTCGACCTGGTCGACGCCGCCGGCCTGATGGAGGTAGCGGCCACCGTGTGGTCGAACGTGTTCATGATGGCCAAGCTCCAGCACGGCGAGACGCTCCTCGTGCACGGTGGCGCCAGCGGCATCGGCACCATGGCCCTCCAGCTGGGCAAGGCGTTCGGGGCCCGGGTGGTCGTCACCGTCGGCAGCGACGAGAAGGCCGCGTTCTGCCGCGAGCTGGGCGCCGACCTCGCCATCAACTACCGCGAGACCGACTTCGTCGACGCGCTCGACGAGGCCGGGCTCAAGGCCGACGTCGTCCTCGACATCGTCGGCGCCAAGTACCTCGACCAGAACGTGCGCGCCCTCAACACCGCCGGTCGGCTGGTCGTCATCGGTCTGCAGGGCGGCGTGAAGGGCGAGCTGAACCTCAACCGGCTGCTCATGAAGCGGGCCGCGGTCATGGCCACGTCGTTGCGCGCCCGTCCCACCCAGGAGAAGGCGGCGATCGTGTCGGCGATGGTGGCCCAGGTGTGGCCGCTGGTGGCCGACGGCACGGTGCGGCCGATCATCCACGCCCGCATGCCCCTCGACCAGGTGCGCGACGCCCACCAGGTGCTCGAGGACTCCAGTCACACCGGCAAGGTGCTGCTGACCCTCTGACTCCTCAGAGGATCAGCTGCTGCGGCCCCGACGGCTGGCGGTGCGGGTGGTGGCGCAGGTCGGCGTCGTCGGCCGGGCCCTGAAGCGCCGTGGTGCGGGGCGCCCCGGCCGTCGTCTGCACCGTCGACACGATGACGTCGGCCATGCGCTCGCCCACCCGACGCAGCCCGGTGTCGAACGCCGGATGCGCCAGCAGCGCGAGCGACGCGACCGTCATGAGCACCGCGATCGCCGACGCCGGCCACGCGTCGATGCCACGGCCCTCGAACCACCACTGCGCCGCGAACACGAACGGCACGTGGAGCGCGTAGATCGCGAGGCTGCGGCGCCCGAGCAGCTCGGCCACACGCTGACGCCGCGGCACGAGCGCGAGCAGGGCGAGGGAGCACACGACCGCAGCAGCGAAGCAGACGATCCGCACGGCGAGCGCCACGACCGGCGAGTCGTGCATCGAGCCCGCCGTGTCGGCCCCGCGGTACCAGCGAGGGTCGACGCCCCAGACCAGGACGGCGCTCGTGACGCCGGCCAGCACCAGCACGGCGGGGCCGACGAGCGCGCTGCCCACGTCGGCGGTCCGACGCAGCAGCGCCGCACCGTAGAGGTGGCCCGCGACGAAGAACGGCAGGTAGCAGGCCGCGCGCGCCCACGCCACGACGTCGGTGTCGGCCACGGGTGCCGTGACCGCCACCAGCGAGACGAGCGTGGCGACCGGCAGCGCCGCGCGGCCGAGACGCTTCACCAGTGGCAGAGCGGCCAGCCACCACGCCATGGCCAGCAGGAACCACATGCCGTAGACCGGGTGCACCAGGGTCTCGGGGGTGGCCTCCCCGCCGCGCAGGGTCAGGAACGCGACCTGGAGGACGAGGTACAGCCCCACCATCTGCGCGATGCGGTGGGCGCGACGTCGGGTGCTGGCGGTGATGCCCGCGAGCAGCACGAACAACGGCATGTGGACGACGTAGAGGGCGGTGAGGACGGCGCGCTGCGGCTCGCTCGACCAGCCCGAGTACAGGCCGTCGGGCGCCTGTCCGCCGGACGTCTCCAGGAAGTGACCCAGGACGACCCCGCAGATCAGCACGCCCTTGAGCACGTCGAGCCGCGGGTCGCGGCGTCGCGCAGGGGCCGACGTCGGCCCGGTCCTGACCTCGCTCGTGGTGCTCATCCGCACGACTGAACCAGCCTCGCCGGCCGGTTTCAAACCGTGGCGGGCCGGTGTGGGCGGTCTCTCATAGGCTGGCCGCATGAGTGAACGTGAGTCCGAGCCCCACCGCTCGACGCAGCTGTCGACGCCGTCACCGCAGGTCATCGGCCCCGACGGCACGCCCGTCGACGCCCCCGGAGACGCGACCCCGGAGACGGCGCAGCGCGGGACCCCGCTGGGTGACCTCGTGGAGCAGCCGGCCAAGGTCATGCGCATCGGCGGCATGATCCGCCAGCTCCTCGACGAGGTGAAGGCCGCCCCGCTCGACGACGCCAGCCGCACCCGCCTGCGCGAGATCCACCGCCAGTCGGTCAAGGAGCTCGAGGACGGCCTCGCCCCCGAGCTGGTCGCCGAGCTGCAGCGCCTCAGCCTGCCGTTCGAGGACGAGTCGCCGTCCGACGCCGAGCTGCGCATCGCCCAGGCCCAGCTCGTGGGCTGGCTCGAAGGTCTGTTCCACGGCATCCAGGCCGCGCTGTACGCCCAGCAGGTTCAGGCACAGGCGCAGTTCCAGAACATGAGGCTCGCCCTACCGGCCTCAAACGGCCCAGAAAGTGACCAAAGTACCGAGTCGTCGCAAAGCGGCTCCACGGGAGGGATGTACCTCTAGGGTGTCGTGAAATGGTGCGACCGGGAGAGGGACCCATGACCATCGTGAACGACATCGCCGCGCCCCCGTGCACACGGGAGCCGGTCTTCCGTGACGAACGCCTGTACGCGGGAGCGAACGAGCTCGACGCCGCGTCGCGGGCCGGCCTGGGGGAGATCCTGGCGCAGGCCCACCGTCGGTGCGCGGGATGCCCCATGCTCGTCGACTGCCTGTACCGGGCGGTCGTCGAGGTCGACGTGTCGGGCTTCGTGGCCTGCACGACCGAGGCCGACCGGGCCAGCATCCGCGACAGCCTCGGCATCGTCGTCGACGCCAACCAGTCCGGCTCGTACGGTCCGGCCCGTCTCGGCGCCGGCCCCGTGAGCCACGAGGCCGTCCTGGCGGCGCGCACCGCGCACCCGAAGGACACCTGCCAGCAGCTCGCCGAGCGGCTCGGCTGCTCCACGTCGACCATCAAGCGCCACCTGCGGCGCGCCCGGGCCGAGGCCGAGCAGCAGGCGTCGGCGCTGGCCGCCGTGGCCGACCTGCCCCGCCGCATCCCGTCGGTCGACGAGGTCCTCGACGCCTTCGACTCCCTGGAGTCCAGCCAGCTCGCGTGAACCGCCCCTCCTCGTCAGAGGTAGGTGAGGCACCGAATCGGCCGTCCGAGGTAGGTCCGGAACCGAATCCGGCCGTCGGAGGTAGGTGAGCCACCGAATCCGACGTCGGTGAGGTGCCCTACCTACCTCCCGCCGGATCGCGGGTCAGAGCCAGCGACGCAGCTCGTCGGCGAGACCGTCGTCGACCACCGAGCCGGTGACGTCGTCGGCCACCGCCTTGAGCTCGTCCGAGCCCTGGCCCATGGCCACGCCGCGCCCGGCCCAGCGGAGCATGTCGTAGTCGTTCATGCCGTCGCCGACAGCCAGCACGTCGGCCTGCTCGACCCCGAGCCGCGCGCACACGACCTCCAGGCCCGAGGCCTTCGAGACGCCCTCGGGTGCGATGTCGAGCCAGGCCGTGTAGCCGATGTTGTAGTTGACCTCGTTGAGGCCCAGCCCGTGCACGAGCGCGCCGAACTCCTCGACGTCGTGCTCCGGTGCGCGGATGATCACGCGCGTGACCGGCTCGGCCACCAGCTCGTCGACGTCCTGGATCTTCACGTCACCGCTGATCTCCCACTCCGGGAACGGCGCGCTGATCCGGTACCCGGTGCCGACCTCCTCGACCGCCACGAGGGCGTCGGGCACGTGCTCGAGCACCCGGCGGACGGCCTCGCTGGCATCGAACGTGACCGTGTGGATCACGTCGACCGGGCTGTAGGTGTGCACCACGGCGCCGTTGCTGGCCACCGCGATGCCGTCGTCGAGTCGCAGGTTCTCGGCGGCGTCCATGACCCCGGGGATGGCACGGCCGGTGGAGATGACCACGTGCACGCCGGTGTCCTTGAGCGCGTGCACGGCGTCGCGGACCACGTCGGTCATCCGGTTCTCCCAGTCGACCAGGGTGCCGTCGACGTCGAGCGCGACGAGCTTCGGCCGCCAGGTCATGCGCCGGCCTTCGCGACCGGCTCCAGGACCTCGCCGAGGAACGGGTGCAGGGCAGCGGGGAGGCGGACCGACCCGTCGGCCTGCTGGCCGTTCTCGAGCAGCGCGACGATGATGCGCGGCATGGCGCACAGCGTGCCGTTCAGCGTGGCGGTGGGCTCGGTGCCGCCGTCGTCGAGCCGGTTGCGGATGTCGAGGCGGCGGGCCTGGAACTGCGTGCAGTTCGACGCGGAGCTGACCTCGCGGTACTTGCCCTGGGTGGGGATCCACGCCTCGCAGTCGAACTTGCGCACCGCGGAGAGGCCGAGGTCGCCCGCGGCGACGTCGATGACCCGGTACGGAAGCTCGAGCAGGTCGAGCCACTCCTTCTCGAAGCCGAGGATCTGCTCGTGCTGGGCGTAGGACTCCTCCAGCGACGTGCAGACGAACATCTCGACCTTGTCGAACCAGTGCACGCGCACGATGCCGCGGGTGTCCTTGCCGTGCGAGCCGGCCTCGCGGCGGAAGCACGGGCTGAACGCGACGTACTTCTTCGGGCCGTCGAGGATCTCGTCGGAGTGGTAGGCCGCGAGCGGCACCTCCGACGTGCCCACGAGGTACAGGTCGTCCTTCTCGAGGTGGTAGACGTCGGCCGCGGCCTGGCCGAGGAAGCCCGTGCCCTCCATGGCGCGCGGCTTGACGAGCGCCGGCGGGATCATCGGCGTGAAGCCCCACGCGGCGGCCTTCTGCATCGCCAGCTGGGTGAGCGCCAGCTCCAGCTGCGCGCCGACGCCGGTGAGGAAGTAGAAGCGTGAGCCGCTGACCTTCGCGCCGCGCTCGACGTCGATGGCGCCGAGCAGCTGGCCGAGCTCGAGGTGGTCCTTCGGCTCGAAGCCCTCGGCCGCGAAGTCGCGGGGGGTGCCGACCTCCTCGAGGAGCACGAAGTCGTCCTCGCCGCCGGGCGGGGCGTCGGGCGCGGGGTTGGGCAGGGTCTTGAGCAGCGCGGTGAAGGCCTCGCCGGCCTCGTTCTGCTCGGCGTCGGCGGCCTTGACCTGGGCGCTCAGCTCCTTGGTGCGCGTGAGCAGCTGCTGCTTCTCGTCGCCCTGGGCCTGCGCGACCTGCTTGCCCATCGACTTCTGCTCGCTGCGCAACGCCTCGAACGCGGCGATCGTGGAGCGTCGGCGCTCGTCGGCCTCGACCAGCGCGTCGACGATCGACGGGTCCTCCCCGCGGCGTCGCTGCGCCTCTCGGATGGCCTCGGGGTCGTCTCGCAACAGCCTGGCGTCGATCACCCCGCCAGCCTATCCGGGCCCCTCCCGCCCCCTCCCCCTGACTCGTACCGCCCCCACCCCCCTTCCCGCCGCCTTCACTCGTCAGAGGTAGGTGGCCCGCGGAATCGCCCCGAGCGGTAGCCCTTCCGCGGATACCGGGTGGATATCCGCGGGGCACCTACCCCCGCCCACCGAGGAGGCGCGGTGCACCTACCGCTGGAACACGCGAACCCAGACCCGACGCGACCCGGAGCTGTGGATGAACCGGTCAGGACAGGTCGTTCTTCCACAAGCCCGCGGCCGACACTCCCACTCCGAGCCGTCCGCCACTGCACTGGGGACGTGCCTCGTACTCCCGTCGTCCCCGCCGAGCTTCGTCGCGGTCCCTTCCACATCGATGACGCAGAGCGGGCCGGGGTGAGTCACCACCGTCTACGCGGCGCCAGCTACACGAGGCTCTACCCCCGCGTCTGGGTCCACACCGATCACGTCATGACGGAGGCCTGCTGGTGGCGCGCGGCACTGCTGCATGCTCCCGACGACGCGATGTTCACCGGCGCCACCGTGCTCCAGCGGCTCGGCCTCGACCTCGGTCCGCACCTGCCGATACAGATGGTCGTGCCGCGCGATCTTCACCGCGACGTCGACGGCATCGTGTTCCACCGCACCGAGCGCCTGCCCGACCACGAGGACAGGACCGTCTGCCCCGAAGCGGCGTTCGTGGAGATCTGTCGGTGGTTCTCCCTGCCGGAGGCTGTGGCGGCCGGCGACTGGCTCCTCGCCCAGGGGCACATGACCATCCGTTCGCTGCATCGATTCTGCGAGAGGGACGACTGGAGAGCGGGCGCGTGGGAAGCACGGCAGGTCTCGCGCCTGCTCGACGCGAAGTCGCGTTCCATCCCCGAGTCCAAGACCCGCATCTACTTCTGGGCCGCGGGTCTTCCGGCCCCCGAGGTGAACGCTCCCGTCCTGGTCGACGGTCGCGCGGTCGCTCTCGCGGACTGGCTGTGGCGCCTCTTCCGGCTCGCGGCCGAGTACGAGGGCGGCCACCACCAGAGCGATCGGTCGCAGTACCTCAAGGATCTCGACCGGTACCGGATCTTCAGGCGGATCGATCTCGACTACGTCCAGGTGACCGCGGAGCACAGCCCCACGTCGGCGGTGCTCGCGGTCTACCGACGCCTCGTCGCGAACGGCTACACCGGGCCGCCACCGAACTTCGGGCCTGGCTTCCAGGGCTTGACCGAACCGGTTCCCCTCACGCTTCCGCGCTTCGGCTTGGGCGCGCCAGACCCGACGGGCCGTTATGCGCCACTCTTCACATCTCCTCGGGCCACCGCCAGTCCGTCGAGAGGTGCCGCGTCACCTTCCGACCGAGCGGTAGGTGGCCCGCGCTACCTCGGCACCCCGAGGTAAGCCTTCCGCGGATACGGCAGCGGTATTCGCGGGCCCTCTACCTCTGACGAGTCGATTCCGCGGGCCACCTACCTCTCACGGCCGAGCACCGACATTCCGCGGGCCACCTACCTCTGACGAGTCGAGGCGGGCGGGGAGGGGTCAGGGGGAGGAGAGGAGGGCGCGGACGGTGTGGAGCATGGCGGCGTGGGCGGCGGCGACGGAGCGGTGCAGGTCGTCGCGCAGGAGGGACCAGGCGTTCCACGACGTCGCCGCGACGAGGGCGTCGAGCAGGGCCGCGGGGTCGGAGCAGGCGTCGAGCTCACCGGCGAAGGCCTGCTCGATGTCGTGCACCACCCGCTCCACGTGACCGAGTCGGCTCGAGCGCAGCGTCGGCGAGAACGGCTCCTTCAGCTGGGCCGCGCGCGCCGCGGGCGAGATGTTCTCGAGCCGACGTGCCCGCTCGGCGCAGAAGCGCTCGATGCGTTCGGGCAGCGGGGCCGTCGGGTCGACCTCGCCGCGCAGGGCCGAGTCCTGCTCGAACCAGTAGCCGGTCGTGGCCTGGAGCAGGCCCTCCATGTCGCCGAACGAACCCCACAGCGTGCGCACCGAGACACCGGCGCGCTCCGCCACCTGGGCCGCGGTGGGCAGCAGGTCGCCTCCGCGGATCAGCTCCGCGTGCGCCTCGACGATGGCCCGACGGGTCCGGTTGCCGCGCGCCACCCGCCCGTCCCGCTGCTCGCGCTCCGGGAGCGGCGACGCCTCTGGTCGAATCACGCAACCATGATGCACCCGAAGTGAACATTCACACCAGGTGCATATTGCTTGTGACCCACGTCATGGCCTAGGTTCGCCGCAACCCCGCAGCCGACGAGAGGGATCCTGTGCTGGCGGTCAAGAACCTGGAAGTCGTCTACAACGACGTCGTCCTCGTGCTGCGTGGCGTGAGCCTGCAGGTCCCCCGCGGCAGCATCGTCGCCCTGCTCGGAGCCAACGGCGCCGGCAAGACGACGCTCCTGCGCGCACTGTCCGGGCTGCTCGACGTCCACGACGGGGCCATCACCAAGGGCCAGGTCACGCTCGACGACGTCCCGCTGCACACGCTCACCGCGCCGAAGATCGTGGCGGCGGGCCTCGGGCAGGTCCTCGAAGGACGCCGGGTCTTCTCGGAGTTCAGCGTCGAGGAGAACCTCCGGGTCGGCGGGCACACCCGCAAGGGCAGCCTCAACGACGCCGTCGAGGAGGTCTACGAGCTGTTCCCGGTGCTGCGCGAACGCCGACGCAACATCGCCGGCTACCTGTCCGGCGGCGAGCAGCAGATGCTGGCCATGGGCCGTGCGCTCGTGGCCAAGCCCGACTACCTGCTCCTCGACGAGCCGAGCCTGGGCCTCGCGCCGCGCATCGTGCAGCAGATCAAGGACATCGTGGTCGAGATCAACCGACGTGGCACGACCGTGCTGCTCGTGGAGCAGAACGCCACCATGGCGCTGTCCATCGCGAGCCACGGGTACGTGCTCGAGCACGGCAAGGTCGTCATGGACAAGCCGGCCGCCGAGCTGCTCGCCGACGACGACATCCGTGACTTCTACCTGGGGCGCGGCGAGCTCGCGACCTCCTACCGCGACGTCAAGCACTACAAGCGACGCAAGAGGTGGCTCTCGTGACCCACTCGCTCACCGAACCCACGCCCCGCCCCGACGCCGGCGCCTCGACCGAGCCGGTCGTCAGCCTGCGCGGCGTCGAGCTCGCGTTCGCCGGGGTCAAGGCGCTGCAGGGCGTCGACCTCGACGTGCACCAGGGCGAGCTGTTCGCCGTCATCGGTCCCAACGGCGCCGGGAAGACGTCGATCTTCAACGTGCTGTCCGGCGTGTACCGGCCGCAGAAGGGGTCGGTCACGTTCCTCGGGCAGGAGATCCTCGGCTCCAAGCCGCACGCGATCGCCGCGATGGGCATGGCCCGCACGTTCCAGAACATCGAGCTGTTCGCCAACCTCGACGTCGTCGACAACCTCATGCTCGGGCGCCACCACGCGCTCGGCTACGGCTGGCCGTCGGCGCTCGCCTGGCTCGGCCGAGCCCGCAAGGCCGAGGTGCGCAACCGCCGCGAGGTCGAGGAGATCATCGACTTCCTCGAGATCGAGGCCTACCGCCAGCTGCCCGTGGGCATGCTGCCGTACGGCGTGCAGAAGCGCATCGAGCTGGGCCGAGCCCTGGCCATGGACCCCAAGCTCCTGCTGCTGGACGAGCCGGTCGCCGGCATGAACGGCGAGGAGACCGAGGACATGGCCCGGTTCATCCTCGACGTCGCCGGCGAGCTGGGCATCGCCATGATCCTCGTCGAGCACGACATGGGTCTGGTCATGGACCTCGCCGACCGCGTCATGGCGCTGGACTTCGGCACACCGATCACCACGGGCACCCCCGCCGAGGTGCAGGACCACCCGGGCGTCATCGCTGCGTACCTGGGTGTCGACGACCTGGGCCCCTCGGCGAGCGAGCCCGGCGACGACACGGAGGACCTTCGATGAGCCGCCCGACCTTGGCGCAGGCCGTGCGCGAGCGCGCCCGCACCGGCCCCGACGCCGTCGCGATGCGCGAGAAGAACCTCGGCCTCTGGGAGGAGATCACCTGGGCCGACTACTGGGAGCAGTCGGTGCTCGTGGGCCACGCCCTCCTCGCCGCAGGCGTGCAGGTCGGCGACCGCGTGGCCGTGCACAGCGAGAACCGGCCCGAGTGGCTGTTCTGCGACGTGGGCATCACCGCGGTCCGCGCGGCCACGGTCGGCCTGTACACGACGAACCCGGCGCCCGAGGTGCTCCACGTGCTGCGCGACTCCGGCTCCTCCTTGCTCGTCGCCGAGGACCAGGAACAGCTCGACAAGGCGCTCGAGGTCATCGAGGACCTGCCCCAGCTGACGACGATCGTCTACCTCGACCCCCGCGGCATCCACGGTCGCTACGACGACCCGCGCCTCGTCTCGTGGGACGACTTCCTCGCCGCGGGCCGGGCCCACGCGCAGGAGCACCCGGGCGCGGTCGAGGCGCTCGTCGACGCCGCCCAGCCCGACGACCTCGCCACCCTCGTCTACACGTCGGGCACCACCGGCCCCCCGAAGGGCGCCATGCTCTCGACGGGCAACATCGCCTGGGTCGTGGAGCGGCTGCGTACCGATGCGCTGATCGACCCGGCGGCCAACGAGAAGGACCTCGCGGTCTCCTACCTCCCGCTGTGCCACGTGGCGGAGCGCCTGTTCACGGTGTGGACGAGTGCCGCGTCGGGCGTGCAGATGAACTTCGCCGAGTCCATCGACACGGTGCAGCTGGCGCTGCGCGAGATCCAGCCGACGCTGCTGTTCGGCGTGCCCCGCATCTGGGAGAAGCTCGTGGCCGGCGTGCAGATCCGCATGTCGGGCGCCTCGCGCCTCAAGCGCGCCAACTTCGCGCTCTGGATGCGGGTGTCGCGCTGGATCGGGCGCACCCTGGTCGCGAACCAGGGGCGGCACACCCTGGCCACCCGCGTGGCCTACGCCGTCGGCTGGCTGTTCCTGTACCGGGCCCTGCGCGAGCGGCTGGGACTGTCGAAGGTGCGCTACGCCGCGTCAGGCGCCGCGCCGATCGCCCCCGAGGTCCTGGAGTTCTTCATGGGCCTCGGCCTGCCGATGCACGAGGTGTACGGCATGACCGAGAACAGCGCGGTCGCCACGGCCAACCGCCGGGGCCGGGTGCTGCTCGGCACCGTCGGCGAGCCGCAGGACGGCATCGAGCTGCGCATCGACGACGAGACGGGCGAGATCCTCACCCGCCACGAGGGCACCTTCGCCGGGTACTGGAACAACCCCGAGGCGACGGCGTCCACGATCGACGCCGACGGCTGGCTGCACACGGGCGACGTCGGCGAGTGGGTCGACGGCACGCACGTGCGCATCACCGACCGGCTGAAGGACATCATCATCACCGCGGGCGGCAAGAACATCGCGCCGAGCGAGATCGAGAACAGCCTCAAGGCGTCGCCGTACGTCAAGGAGGCCATCGTCATCGGCGACCGGCGCAAGTTCCTGACCGCGCTCATCGGCATCGAGCTCGACACCGTCGGCGACTGGGCGCAGCGCCAGAGGATGCCGTTCACCACCTACCGCGACCTCACCGAGAAGCCCGAGGTGCGTGCCCTCGTGCAGAAGGTCGTCGACGAGACCAACACCAAGTTCGCCAGCGTCGAGACGATCAAGGCGTTCACCCTCCTGCCGAAGGAGCTCGACCACGACGACGGCGAGCTCACCGCCACGCAGAAGGTGCGGCGCTCGGCCGTGACCGCCCAGTTCGAGGACCTCATCGACCAGATGTACGCAGGCGACAGGAGCCGCACGTGAACCAGTTCCTGCAAGCCGTGCTGAACGGCGTGGGCCAGGGCGCGATCTACGCCCTGCTGGCGCTGGGCTACGTCATGATCTACAAGGCCACGAAGGTGATCAGCTTCGCCCAGCCGGCGCTCATGATCATCGGCGGTCTGTTCACGTACCACTTCACGGTCGAGTTCGGCCTGCCGTTCTGGATCGGCATGGTCCTCGGCATCGTCTGCGGCGCGCTCGTCGGCATGCTGGTCGAACGTGTGGCCCTGCGCCCCATGGTGGGCAAGCCGGTGTTCACGCTCGCGATCATCACCATCGGCATCGACATCGTGCTGCGCATCGTGGCCAACCGGTACATCGGCGCGCAGCCCAAGATCGTCACCTACCCCAGCGGCAGCGAGCGGCTGGAGCTGTTCGGGCTGTCGATCTCCTACCAGCGGATCGGGCTCATCGCGGTCACGGCCCTGTGCGTCGTCGGCCTGGTCGTCTTCTTCCGCGCCACCCGCACCGGCCTGGCCATGCGGGCCACGGCCATCGACCAGGAGACCGCGCTCGCGCAGGGGATCCGGGTCGGCACGATCTTCGCGATCGCCTGGGGCATCGCCGGTGGTCTCGCGGCCATCGCCGGCACGTTCGTGGCCGCCGGTGCGGCCGGCATCGAGCAGACCAGCTGGACGATCGCGCTCAAGGCGCTGCCGGCCATCATCATCGGCGGCCTCGACAGCGTGCAGGGTGCCGTGATCGGCGGGCTCGCGGTCGGCGTCGTCGAGGCGATCACCGCCACCTACCAGCCGGAGTACGCACCGTGGCTGGGCACCAACTTCGCCCTCGTCGTCCCCTACGCCCTCATGTTCGTGGTGCTGCTGGTCAGACCGTACGGGCTCTACGGCACCAAGGAGGTGGAGCGGGTATGAGCATCACCTCCCCGTTCCGACGCGGCGGCCTGCGCGGTCGTCCGCTCGCCCGCACCGACTACGCGCAGGACATCGCGCTCGTCAACACGCCCGGCAAGCGCCGTTCGCTCGCGGTCATCCTGGTGCTGTCGTTCCTGCTGCCGTTCCTGGTGGCCGACGACCTGCTGCAGGTGCTGGCGCTCGGCATGATCTCCGCGGTCGGCGCCATCGGGCTGAACCTCGTGACCGGGTACGCCGGCCAGGTCTCGCTGGGGCACGCGTTCTTCATCGGCCTCGGCGCGTACACGGGCGCCGTCCTGGGTGGCAACCCCGACGGACCGGTGCTCGGCTACGGGCTGCCGATGTGGATCTGGCTGCCGGCGGCCGGTGTCGTCGCCGCCGTCGCCGGCCTGGTCGTCGGGCCCATCGCGGTGCGGCTGCGCGGCCTCTACCTGGCCATCGTGACGCTCGGCATCGTGTTCATCGGCGACCACGTGTTCCGCAACGCCCGCGACATCACCGGCGGCTCCGGCGTCGGCCGACGTGGCGCCGACCTGGAGCTGTTCGGCATCGACTTCGCCCAGGCCGGTCCGCTGCTCGGCATCGAGATGTCGCGCGAGCAGAAGCAGTTCTTCCTCGGGCTCGTGTTCCTCATCGTGTTCGCGATCATCGGCCGCAACATCGCCCGCTCGGGCGTGGGTCGCGCGTTCGGCGCCATCCGCGACCGCGACGTCGCCGCGGCCGTCATCGGGGTGGCGCTCACGAAGTACAAGGTCATGGCGTTCGCGATGAGCTCGTTCTTCGCCGGCGTCACCGGCGCCCTCTACTTCGCCGTGGTGGGCGTCTTCGAGCCGGGGGCCTTCAGCCTCCTGCTGAGCATCCAGTACCTCGCGATGATCCTCATCGGCGGCGTGGCGACGATCAGCGGCTCGATCATGGGCGCGATGTTCATCGCGCTGCTCCCCCGGATCTCGACCGAGATCGCCCACTACGTGCCGCTGATCAGCACGAGCGCCGTCGGCGGCGGGCTGCTGACCGTCTTCCAGCTCGAGGCGATCATCTACGGCGCCCTCATCGTCTTCTTCCTCGTCTTCGAGCCCCGCGGCCTCTTCGGCATCTGGATGCGGGTGCGGAACTACTGGAAGGGGTGGCCCTTCTCCTACTGACGTCGGTCCCCCCGCACCTGCGGGAACCCCCCGAACGAGGTCGCACGACGCGCCTCGCCACCCTCGAAAGGAACGTCATGAGAATCTCTCGACACCTGCTGCGCGCCGGCGTCGGTGCCGCGGTGGCGGCACTCGTGCTCACCGGCTGCCGCAGCTCCGGCGGCAGCGACTCGGCTGCCGACGGCATCACCGACGAGGCCTGCCCGCAGGCCGTGAACGACGACAACGGCTGCATCTACCTGGGCGTGATCTCCGACCTCACCAAGGGCCCGTTCGCCCCGCTCGCCGTGCCCATCACGGACGCGCAGAAGGCGTTCTGGCAGAAGGTCAACGAGGACGGCGGCGTCGGCGGCTACGACGTCGACGTGACGAAGTACGTCCAGGACGCCGAGTACAACCCCGAGATCCACAACCGCAAGTACCAGGAGATCCGCAAGGACATCCTGGCGCTCGGCCAGACGCTGGGCTCCTCGCAGACCCTCGCGATCCTCGAGGACATGAAGGCTGACGACGTGATCGGCGTGCCGGCCTCGTGGAACTCGGCCTGGGAGTTCGAGGACCAGATCCTGGAGAGCGGTGCCAACTACTGTTTCGAGGCCATGAACGGCGTCGACTGGGCCGTCGCGAACCGCGACGTGGGGGACAAGGTCGCGGCGGTCGGCTACGACAACGACTACGGCGGAGACGCCGCGGCCGGCGTCGAGGCAGCGGCCGAGGCCAACGACCTCGAGTACGTCGAGATCAAGGCACCGCCCGGCCAGGACCAGCAGGCCGAGACGGTGGCGTCGGTGCTGCGCGAGGACCCCGACCTCCTGGTGATCTCGACCGGTCCGGCCGAGATGGCCGCGATCGTCGGCGGCGCCGCGGCCGAGGGCTTCGACGGGACCGTGGTCGGCTCCAGCCCCACGTGGAACCCGGCGCTGCTGCAGTCCGCGGCCGCCCCGGCCATCGAGGCGCTGTACTTCCAGGCGGGCCCGTGGGGTCCGTTCGGCACCGACACCCCGGGCCACGAGGCCATGCGCGAGGCCCTGGGCGACGTGACGCCGAGCGACGGCTACACGGCCGGCTGGGTCTGGAGCTACCCGCTGCTCGCGGCCCTCGAGCAGGCCGACGCGGACGGTGGCATCACCCGCGAGAGCCTCGTCGAGGCCGCGAAGTCGCTCGAGGAGGTCGACTACGAGGGCATGCTGCCCAACGAGGCCGGCAAGAACACGGGCGAGCCCGCGGACTCGGCGTACCGCGCGAGCGTCATCAGCAAGGTCGACAAGGACGCCCCCACGGGCGTGTCGATCGAGCAGGACCTCACCGCAGGTCCGACGGCGGAGGCGTACGACTTCTCCCAGCCGTGCTTCAGCCTGCAGTGACCTGACGCGAAGGGGCCCGGACCATCACGGTCCGGGCCCCTTCGTCGTTCCCAGCGGCCTCGCGATTCCCATCACCTGATGGGAACCGCGAGCTCACCACGGTTCTCTGCCACTCACCTTCGAAGCCCTCCGAGGTGAGTGGGGGATTCCCATGGTGGGTGGAGGGATCAGGAGATGGTGCCCTTGCCCTCACCCTCGACCCGGTCGTCGTGCAGCAGCTCGCCCTCGGCGTCGACCGGGGTGTAGCGCACCTCGATCTCGAGCTCGGTGCCCTTCTCGTAGCGGAAGTTCTCGCCGTACGCGAAGGTCTCGCCCTTGCCGAGCGTGTACACGGCGGGGTCGGCGATCTCGGACACGCCGAGCGTCTGCACGTCCTGCTCCTCGTAGAGCGCGCTGTCGGTGATGCCGTCCATGCCCTGCAGGTACGGCCAGTCGACGTAGCGCGACTCGACGTCGACCAGCGAGGAGCCGAGGTCGATCGGGTCGCCGTTGTTGGTGACCACGTAGTTGACGAACACGATCTCGTCGCCCTCGTCGATGATCGGCTCGTTCTTCTCCGGGTCGACGAAGTTGCCGGTCTTCGTGGCCTTGGCGGTGCCCACCTGGTAGACGTCGACGGTCACGTCGCCCGCCTCGACAGTGGCGATCTTCTCGCCCGGGGTCGTGAACGGCTTGGCCCAGGCCGGTGAGCCCTCGGTGGCCGCCGGGGCGTCCTCCGTGGCCTCCTCGCTCGGCTCGGAGGCGGCCGACGTCGGCTCGCTCTCGGGCTCGTCGGAGCCGCAGGCGCCCAGGCCGAGGAGCGCGATGGTGGTGGCGGCGGCGATGCCCGCACGACGGATGGTCATGGTGTCTCCCGATTGTTGAGTGTTCTTCCCACTCAGGACCCTAGTGGTCGGGAGCGCCGCGCCTGACCACCGCCGTCGGGCCGAGACGCGACCCCTGCCTCAGTGGGCGGCCGCGCCGCGCCGACGCGGGACGAGGTGCAGCACCGCCACCACGACGGCACCGACGACGAGACCGATGATCGCGGAGAAGAAGGTGTTGGTGAGCCACGCCAGCACGGAGCCGAGGCCGCCGGAGACGGCGTCGTGCACGGCCTCCTCGGCGTGGTGCACGAGGTCGTAGAGGGCGTGCCACCCGAGGTCGTCGGTGCCGACCAGCAGGATGTGCCCGCCCACCCAGAGCATGGCGACGATGCCCACCGTGGCGAGCGTGGCCAGCACCTTGGGCATGGCCTTGACGAGACCTCGGCCGACCTTCTGCGCCACGCTCGAGGTGCGCTCGGTGAGGGCGAGTCCGACGTCGTCCATCTTCACGATGAGCGCGACCACGCCGTAGACGAGCGCCGTGATGCCGATGGCGACGACGACCAGGATGACCGCGCGGGAGACGAACGCCTCCTCGGCGACCTCGTTGAGCGCGATCACCATGATCTCGGCCGACAGGATGAAGTCGGTGCGCACGGCGTTGGACACCACCGTGGCCTCCTGGTCCTCGCCCTTCGACGACGACGGCTCCTCGGGCGGGTGGTGGCCCGAGACCTTCTCCCACAGCTTCTCGGCGCCCTCGAAGCACAGGTAGGTGCCGCCGAGCATGAGGATCGGGGTGAGCAGCCACGGCGCGAACTGGCTGAGCAGCAGGGCCGCGGGGAGGATGACGAGCAGCTTGTTGCGCAGGGAGCCCTTGGCGATGCGGCCGATGACCGCCAGCTCGCGCTTCGGGTCGAGACCGTGCACGTAGCGCGGGGTGACGGCGGTGTCGTCGACGACCACGCCGGCCGCCTTCGCGCTCGCCCGTCCGGCCGCGGCGCCCACGTCGTCGACCGATGCGGCGGCCAGGCGCGCGAGCGCGGCCACGTCGTCGAGGAGGGCGACGAGTCCGCCGGCCATCAGAGAGCTCTCACTGCAGTCATGGGAGAAGGGTAGGCGGAAGCGGGTGGAGGTGGGGGGTGCGCTGCCGTGGTTCTGCGTCTGGGTGGGGTGCGCCGCTGTGCTTCGCGGTGGGTGGGGCTCCGCTGCCTCGGCTCCTCGGCGGGGTGGGGCTGCGCTGCTGTGCTTCGCGGTCGGTGGGGCTCCGCTGCCGCCGCTCCGCGGTGGGTGGGGCTGCGCTGCCGCGGCTCCTGGTCGGGTCGGCCTCCGAAAGGCCTCGACCGGGCGAGACCCAGCGTCGCGACCGGGCTTGCGGGGCGCGGGATGCGGGATGCGGGGAGGGCATCCTCCACCCCGAGCGGTGAGCTCTCCACCGGATCGGAGTGTCGGCCCACCCAAGCGGTGCGTTCTCCACATTCTCAGCGCCGAGAAGGTGGAGAAGTCACCGCTCGGTGGGGCGAAGGGTGGAGGAGTCACCGCTCGAGGGGCATCGGTGGCTCAGCAACCGCAGGACCCCGCCAGATGTTGACGATCCACCGAGGGGGGCGGCCCCACGAGTGCATCGGTGGCTCAGCAACCGCAGAACCACTCCAGATGTTGACGATCCACCGATGGGGCAGCCGGAGGGCTCGGCCGCCCCGGACGCCACCGCCCCGTCGAGGCCTTTCGGAGAACGCCCCCACGACGCGCCGCGTCGACGCAGCCGCAGGTCCGTGCGACGTCAGCCGCCGGCGAGACGGGAGGAGCGGACGAGCAGGCCCGTCAGCCGCGCGCGGACCACCAGGCGCGCAGCGCCTCCGCAGCCAGGTCCTCGCCGAGGGGTCCGCGGTCCATGCGCAGGTCCAGCAGGAACCGGTACGCCTCGCCGATCTCGCGACCGGGTCCGATGCCGAGGATCTCCATGATCTGGTTGCCGTCGAGGTCAGGACGGATCGCGTCGAGCTCCTCCTGGGCGGCCAGAACCTCGATCCGGCGCTCCAGGTCGTCGTAGGTGCGCTGCAGACGCTGTGCCTTGCGCCGGTTGCGCGTGGTGCAGTCGGCACGGGTGAGGATGTGCAGCCGCTCCAGCTGGTCGCCCGCGTCGCGCACGTAGCGACGGACGGCCGCGTCGGTCCACTCCCCCGAGCCGTAGCCGTGGAACCGCAGGTGCAGCTCGACGAGCAGGCTCACCTGGTCGATCTGGTCGTTGCTGAAGCGCAGCGCCTTCATCCGCTTGCGCGTCATCTTGGCGCCCACCACGTCGTGGTGGTGGAACGTGACCGTGCCGTCGTCGACGAAGCGTCGGGTGCGCGGCTTGCCGATGTCGTGCACGAGGGCGGCGAACCGGACCACGAAGTCGGGTCGCTGGTCGAGGCGGTGCTCCAGCTCGATCGCCTGCTCCAGGACGGTGAGCGAGTGCTCGTAGACGTCCTTGTGACGGTGGTGCTCGTCGGCGGTCAGCCGCAGCGCCGGCAGCTCGGGCAGCACGTGCTCGGCCAGGCCGGTGTCGACGAGGAGGCGGAGCCCGGCCACCGGGTCGCCACCGCACACCAGCTTCACGAGCTCGTCACGGACCCGCTCGGACGACACGATCTCGATCCGGTCGGCCATGGCGGTCATGGCCGACACCGTGGCCTCGTCGGCGGCGAAGCCCAGCTGCGAGGCGAACCGGGCGGCACGCATCATCCGCAGCGGGTCGTCGCTGAAGGACTGCTCCGGGGTCACGGGCGTGCGCAGCAGCCCGGCCGCGAGGTCGGCGAGGCCACCGAACTCGTCGACGAACTCTGCCGACGGGAGCCGCACCGCGAGTGCGTTGACCGTGAAGTCGCGGCGGGACAGGTCACCCTCGAGCCGGTCCCCGAAGGCCACCTGCGGCTTGCGCGACGACACGTCGTAGGAATCGGCCCGGTACGTCGTGATCTCGATCTGGTCGCCACCCTTGCGCAAGCCGAGCGTCCCGAACTCGCGACCGACGTCCCACACGGCGTCGGCCCAGCCGGCCACGATGCGCTCCACGTCGTCGGGACGCGCCGAGGTCGTCAGGTCCAGGTCGTTGACCGCACGGCCGAGCAGGGCGTCGCGCACGGGGCCGCCGACGAGGGCGAGCTCGTGCCCGGCGGCCTCGAACAGGGCACCCAGGTCGGCGAGCACGGGGTGCTCGTCGAGCACCGCGGCCACGGCCGCGCGCACGGCGGGGGCGTCGGTCGTCGGCTGAGGGTCGGGCACGGGGGGAGAGTCTAGTGTCCGAGCACCGGTGCCGACCTGCGTGGTGGGCGCGGCGCTGCCGACGTGCCGCGTCCCGGGGGCGCACAGGTGCGGCCACTACGATGGGCCGGGTGACGAACCCGGGCCGACGTCTGCGTCCGGGCCCGCGCTCCGTCCGCTGGTCCGTCCACCGCTGGGTCACCGCGGTCCTCGCCGCCCTCGTCGGGTGGGGCGCCGTCCTCGTCGGCGCGCCGGCCGCCGAGGCCGCCACCGACCCCGACGTCTCGATCCGCATCACCGGGGTGAGCCCCACCGAGCTGAGCGACGGCGCCACGGTGACCCTGAGCGGACTCATCACGAACGCCGGTGACGAGCGCTGGACGAAGGCGCAGGCCTACCTGGTCATCGCGCCCGCCCCGTTCACGACCCGGCAGCAGGTCACCGACGCCGTGGAGAGCGAGACCACCTACACCGGCCAGCGCGTCGTGGAGCTCGACGCCATCGACGAGGTCGGCACCCTCGAGCCGGGCTCGACCCGTCCGTTCCGCGTCCAGGTGCCCTACGAGGACCTGAGGGTCAACGGCGCCGAGGGCGTCTACCCGGTCGGCGTGCAGGTGCTCGCGACCGCCGAGGACGGCACCCGCGACACCAACGCCATCGCCCGGGCCACCACGTTCCTGCCCCGCATCGACGACACCTCGCCCCGCGTGCCGGGCGGTCTCGTGTGGCCGTTCGTCATGCCGGACCGGATCGGCCCCGACGGCACCTACCTCGACGCACCCGACCTGGCCGAGCGCGTCTCGCCCGGTGGTCAGCTGCGCAACCTGCTCGACCGGGCCCGACAGGCCCCCGGCCCGGGCACCACCATCGTGCTCGACCCCGCCCTGCTCGTCGGCCTCGACGACCTCGCCGAGGCACGCCGACTGCCCGAGGGCGTGCAGGTCACCGCCGTCCAGCGCGCGGCAGCACGCACCTTCCTGACCGACCTCACCGACCTCTCCCGCCGGGTCACCACCTGGTCCCTGGACTACGCCCGGCCCGACGTGCTGGCCATCAGCACCTCCGACGACGCCGCCCAGCTCGCCGCCACCGTCAACCGCGCCACGACCGACACCCTGGCCCGGTTCCAGCTCACCGGACGACGCGTCACGTGGCCCACGCGCACCGGCGTCACGTCGCGCCTGCTCGCCGAGGTGCGCGACGGCGGCGAGCGACCGGTGATCGTCACGCGCGACGCCGTGCCCGACTGGGAGCCGCGCCTGGGCTCCATCGTCACCCGCCGGACGGACCAGGGCCCGGTCCCGCTGTTCGTCAACGCCGGGCTCGACGTCGGCGTGCCCGGTTCGAAGACCGTGGCGACCCTGCGCCAGCGGCTGGTGAGCGAGGCCGCGTTCGCCTCGCTCGAACGCCGCGGCGACCGGCAGTCCAAGGCCGACGCCTTCGTCCTCATCGACCCCACCTGGAACCCCGGTGGCGCGGAGTCCGGCTCGTTCTCCGGTGCCTTCACGTCCGACTTCGTCACGCCGAGCGACCTGGAGGACCTGCTCTCGACCGGCCGCGCGTCGTACACGGGGTCCGTCCCGCGCACCCCCGACGCCACGCCCCTGCGTGGACGACAGCTGCGCGACGTCGAGGCCCTCGTGCGCGCTTCGGCCCTCGTCTCCGACCTCGTCGTCGACGCCGACGACGTGACGGCGCGCACCGACCGCACCGTCGCCGACCTGCTCTCGGTCGCGTGGCGCCGCGACCGCGACGTGGGCGCGGCGGCCGCCGCCGCCCAGCTCCGACGTACCCGCGGCGCGCTCGACGGGCTCCAGGTCGAGGGGCCGCCCGCGATCACCCTCTCGAGCTCGCAGGGCACCTTCCCCCTCACGGTGAGCAACGACACCGACGACCCCATCCGCGTCGGGGTGCGGATCAGCACGAGCAACCCGGCGCTCACGGTGCCCGACGTCGAGCCCGTCGAGGTCGAGGCCGGCGAGCGGCGCACGATCACCGTCACCGTCGACGTCGGCGAGCAGACCTCGTCGACCTTCACCGCGCAGCTCATCACCAGCAGCGGCACGCCGGTCGGCCAGGCCGACTCCTTCAACGTGCGCTCCAGCCGGGTCGGCATGGCGCTGTGGGCCCTGATGGGGGCGGCGGGCCTGTTCGTGCTGTTCGCGCTCGGGCGCCGGTTCCTGCGTGGTCGCGGCCGTGGCGACGCGCTCGACCGGGGCGAGCCCGATGAGTGAACCTCCCCGCCACCGCGACTCCGGCGAGCCCGGCGAGACCGAGCCGACCGAGGCCCTGGCGCAGGAGGCCACGGCCCCCGAGGCGCCTCTGCCTCCGGAGCACCCGTCCGTCGAGGACACACCCGCCCAGTCGGACGTCGCGCGGGCGAGCGCGTGGATGGCGCTCGGCACGATCGTCTCGCGCTTCACGGGCCTCGGTCGCAGCTTCCTGCTGGCCTTCACGATCGGTGCGGCACTGAACGGCGACCTCTTCGAGATCGCCAACACCGTCCCGAACGCCCTCTACATCCTGCTGGCGGGCGGCGTCTTCAACGTGGTGCTCGTCCCCCAGCTCGTGCGCGCCATGCGCTCGGACGCCGACGGTGGCGACGCCTACGCCAACCGCATCCTCACCCTCGGGATGCTCGTGCTCGGGGTCGCGACCCTCGCACTCGTCGCACTCGCCCCGCTCATCATGCGGGTCGTGTTCGACGGCGAGCTGTTCGAGCCCGAGCTGGCCGCGCAGCGGGAGTCGGCGCAGCTGCTCATGTACCTGTGCATGCCGCAGGTCTTCTTCTACGGCGCGTTCGTGCTGGTGGGCCAGGTCCTGAACGCTCGCCGCCGGTTCGGCCCGATGATGTGGGCGCCCATCGTCAACAACGTCGTGGCCATGCTGTCGCTCGGCGTGTTCCTGGTGGTCCACGGCCACGCCGCGGGCAGCGGCGGCTTCACCACGAACGAGGCCGTCCTGCTGGGCCTGGGCGCCACGGCCGGCATCGTCGCGCAGTTCCTCGCCCTGCTGCCCTCGCTGCGTGCCGCCGGGTTCCGGTTCTCCCCGCGGTTCGACTTCCGCGGCGTCGGGCTGAGTCACACCCTGCGGCTCGGAGCGTGGACACTCGGCTTCATCGCCGCCAACCAGGTGGCCTACATCGTCGTCCAGCGGCTCGGCTCGAAGGGCACGCTGACCGGAGCCAGCGAGGGTGCGGACGGTGCGGGGGCCAACGTGTACGCCCTCGGCTACCTCGTGAGCCAGATGCCGCACGGCGTCATCACCGTCTCCTTGGTGACCGCGATCATCCCCACGATCTCCGCCCTCGCCCAGGACCACCGGTACGACCGGATGATGCTCGAGCTGCAGCGCACGGCCCGCATCACGCTGGCCGTGATCGCCCCGCTGGCCGTCGCCCTGGCGTGCCTGGGCGTGCCCGCCGCGGCCGTGCTCGGCTTCGCGCCCACGCTGCGGGTCAGCGCGCCGGCCATCGGGTCCACCATGGCCGCGTTCGCCCTCGCACTGCTGTTCTTCACGATCCACTACATGGTGCTGCGCGGCTTCTACGCCGACGAGGACACGCGCACCCCGTTCCTCGTCCAGGTCGTCATCGCCGCCGTCAACGTCGCCGCCGCGATCGGCTTCACCCGTGGAGCCGAGCCCGACGAGTTCGCTCCCCGGCTCGCCCTCGCGTTCGGCGTCGCCTACGCCGTGGGCGCCGTGCTCTCGACGACGCTGCTGTCGCGTCGGCTCGGCGGCGGCCTGGTCGATGCCGAGACCCGCCGGTTCCTGGTCAAGCTCGTCGTCGCGTGCGGTGCCGCCGCCGCGATCATGCTCGGGACCACCGCCGCGCTCGCCTCCGTCGACGTGTCGCGAGACACCCCCGAGGGCGGTCTCGTCGTGCTCGCGGTGGCCGGTGTGCTCGGTGGCCTCGGCTACCTCGCCGCGGCCCGCGTGGTGAGGATGCGCGAGCTGTCGCACCTCGTCGGGTCGCTGCTGCGTCGCTAGGTGCGACGCCCCGGCCCGCGACGGCGGTGGTCCGGGCGGGGACCGTTCACCAGGAGACCTGGTGGGCCGTGGAGCCCGTCAGAGCCCGGCCTTCTCGTAGATCTCCTCGATGGCGTCGAGGTAGGCGCCCTGGTCGGTGTCGGCCAGCTCGAGGTACGCCTGCCGGGCCTGGGCGTCCACCTCCTCGGCCACCTGCTCGTAGCGGGCGTTCCACTGCTCGGCCTCGATCTGCCAGTACCCGCAGGTGTAGAAGTCCGCCTGCGGCCAGCCGAGGTCGCGCCGGAGCCGACGTCGCGCGCCGCGGCTGGCCCGGGCCTCGCCGGCGAGCCAGACGTACCGGCTGGCCGGGACCTCGGCGCTCACCTCGCCCGCACGGGGCAGGTTGCGCTCGGTGACGGCCGCCTCGAGGGCGCCGCAGATGTCGGTCTCCCGGTCCACGACCACCCAGCGGACGTCGACGTCGGCCGGGCTGGGCAGGGCGATCCGGTCGCGCTCGTCGGTGAGCACCACGACGGCCTCGACCTGCTGCCCCGGCCGCAGCCCACGCAGGATGCGGGCGAGGGCCGGCAGACCGGTGATGTCGGCGACGAGCAGCTGCCAGAGCGTGTCGTCGGGGGCGGCGTAGAGGCCGTGCGGCTCCATGAGGCCCACCCGGTCGCCGGTGACGCAGCTGCGCGCCCAGTCCGAGCCGACGCCGCGCTCGTGCACGGCGATGTCGATGTCGATCTCCGGTGCGCCGTCGACCACCCGGTGGTCGGAGATCGTGTAGACCCGCGCCGCCGGCTCGACGCCGCCCTCGGGCAGCGTCATGACCCAGTTCTCGTCGTACTCCGGGATCGCGAGCTCGGCGCCGTCGGGGGCGATCAGCAGCCGCACGTACTCGTCCGGGACGCCCGTCGAGACGAAGGTGTCCGGTCGCAGCGTCACGGTGACCAGGTGCGCGGACAGCCGCACCTTCCGGACGACGGTGGCGGTGCAGATCGCCGGTGCGGCGGTGGGCATGGTTCCTCCGAGAGCTGGGGAGCGGTGCGTGGCCGCGAGCGCCGCACGCGGGGCGCCCGACGGGCCTGCTTAGGCAAGCCTAACTGATTCTGCGGCCGTGCTCGACGCTGGTAGTTTCGGCCGGGTGAGCCCCGCATCCGTGACCGTCCGCACGATCACCCGCGAGGAGCACCTCGACTTCGTCGCGAGCCGTCCCTCCGTCTCCTTCCTGCAGACCCCAGCGTGGGCACAGGTCAAGGCCGAGTGGGGTGCGGAGTCCGTCGGCTGGGTCGACGCGTCCGGCCGTGTGGTCGGCGCCGCGCTCGTGCTCTACCGCCAGGTCCCGAAGGTCAAGCGCTTCCTCGCCTACCTGCCCGAGGGGCCGGTGCTGCCGTGGCTCGAGGCGGGCGACGACCTGGGCGCCTGGCTCGAGCCGCTCGCCGCGCACCTCAAGGCCAAGAAGGCGTTCGGCATCCGGATGGGACCGCCCGTCGTCACCCGCCGCTGGCACGCCGCCACCGTCAAGGCCGCGGTGGCCGACTCCGCCCTCGGGACGCTCGGCGAGGTCCCGGCCGACGTCAACGACGCCGACGCGCTGGCCGTCGCCGACCGACTGGGCGACCTCGGCTGGCGTCGGCTCGCCACGGAGGGTGGGTTCAGCGCGGGCCAGCCGCAGTACAACTTCTGGCTCCCGCTCGCCGACGCCGACGGCACCGCACTCACCGAGGACCAGGTGCTCGCGGGCATGAACCAGCTGTGGCGCCGCAACATCCGCAAGGCGGCGAAGGCCGGCGTGGAGGTCACGCTCGGCTCGCGCGACGACGTGGAGGCCTTCCACCGGATCTACACCGAGACGGCCGAGCGTGACCACTTCACGCCCCGTCCCCTCGGCTACTTCCTGACGATGTGGGACGCGCTGAACGCCGAGGACCCGGACCGGATGCGGCTGTACCTGGCGCACCACGAGGGCGACCTGGTGGCGGCCACCACGCTCGTGCAGGTCGGCACGCACGCCTGGTACTCCTACGGCGCGTCCACGTCGGCCAAGCGTGAGGTGCGCGGCTCCAACGCCGTCCAGTGGCAGATGATGCGCGACTCCCTGGCGGCCGGCGCGACCGTCTACGACCTGCGCGGCATCACCGACACCCTCGACCCCGACGACTCGCACGTCGGCCTGATCCAGTTCAAGGTCGGCACCGGCGGCCAGGCGGTGGAGTACCTCGGCGAGTGGGACCTCCCCCTCAACCGTCCCCTCTACGCCGCCTTCACCGCCTACATGAGGAGACGAGGATGACGTGGGAGCGTCGCCCGTCGGGGCTACGCAGGACGTGCACCCGGACAGCGACGTTCGCACGTCAGCCGAGCGACGAATGCGCGACGCAGTCGCGATATGAGGAGACGAGGATGACGCCCGCCGAGGCGAGCCGCGTCTCGAAGGGTTACCGACGTTCCTCGTCGCCCGAATCGTCGAGAACCCTTCGAAACACCACGGGGGGGAGAGGTCGATGACGTTCGAGCTGCACGTGGACACCGAGCGGTGGCGTCGGCACCTGACGGCCACCGCCGCGCGGCTGCCCGGGCTGGTCCCGGTGATCAAGGGCAACGGGTACGGGTTCGGACGCGAACGACTGGCTGCGGAGAGCACCGCGCTGGGCGCCGACACCGTGGCGGTCGGCGTGTACGCCGAGGTGCCCGAGGCGCTGGCGACCTTCGGCGGCGACGTGATGGTGCTCGGGCCGTGGCGTCCGTTCCTCGACGGCTCGGCCGTCGAGCAGGCGCTCGCCGACCCGCGGGTCGTGCACACGGTCGGTCGCGTCGAGGACGTGGCCGCCCTAGCACGGCTGCGCCCCGGGGCCCGGGTCGTCGTGGAGGGCGAGACCTCCATGGCCCGCCACGGGCTCGACCGGCACGAGCTGGCCGCGGCGGTCGCCGCTCTCGGCGAGCTGCAGGTCGAGGGCTTCGCCGCCCACCTGCCGATGACCGGCAGCAACCTGGCCGAGGCCGAGTCGTGGGCCGCCGCCCTGGAGGCCTCCCAGCTCGAGACCTCCACGTTCTTCGTGTCGCACCTCGGTCCGAGCGAGCTCGACCAGCTGCGCGAACGGCGCCCCGGCCTCACGGTGCGGCCCCGCGTGGGCACCTCGCTGTGGCTCGGCGACCTGGGCGCGCTCGACGTGCGCGCGCGGGTGCTCGACGTGCACCGCGTCTCGCGCGGCGAGCGCGTCGGGTACCGCCAGCGCCCCGTGCCGCGCGACGGCTACCTGCTGGTGATCTCCGGCGGCACGAGCCACGGCGTCGGCCTCGAGGCACCCCGCTCGGGCGTGGGCGTGGTCCAGCGCGGCAAGACGTTCGCCAAGGGCAGCCTCGAGGCGGCCGGGCTCGCGTTGAGCCCGTTCACCGTCGACGGTCGCCAGCGCTGGTTCGCCGAGCCGCCGCACATGCACGCCTCGCAGGTGCTGCTCCCGGCCTCGGCCGCGGCACCCGCCGTCGGCGACGCCGTGCCGTGCGCCGTCCGGTACACGACGGCCACGTTCGACCGCGTCGTGGTGGACTGACGGTTCGTCCCCGACCGTCCGGCTGGCTGCGTCGGCCTGGTCGGTGGTGCGCCGCGGCTGCGGCTGGCCGTGCCTTGCGGCTGCGTCGGCCAGGTCGGGTCCTGCCCTGCGACTGCGTCGGCCAGGTCGGGTCCTGCCCTGCGGCTGCGCCGCTGCGGCTCCGAGTGGTCCTGCTCGCCGAAGGCCTCGACCGACCAGCCGGGCCCGAGGCTCGGCCGAGCACTTGAGCACCCGAGCACCCGGGCCGCGGGGCGCGGCGGGGCCTCAGGGCGCTCGCACCCTCTTTCCGCGCCGTCGGGAGCCGTGAGACGTGGGGCCGTCCAAGGTAGGTCTGGTACCGAATTCTCCGGGTTCTAGGTGCCAGACCTACCTACGACGATCCGATTCGGTGCCAGACCTACCTACGACGATCCGATTCGGTGCCGGACCTACCTCCGACGATCCGATTCGGTGCCAGACCTACCTCTGACGACGGTGAGCGCGGACGGGCTCAGTTCCCGCCGCCGCCACCACCGCCACCGCCACCGCCGGGGAGCGTGGGCGTGGGCTCGGGCTCGGTGGGCTCGGGCTCGGTGGGGGCCGGCGTGGTCGGCTGCGGGGTCGTCGGCTCGGGCTTGGGCTTCGGCTTCTCGGTCTTCTTGAGCTTGGGGGCCGGCGGCGTGTAGGTGTTGCCCTTGTCGGCCTTGATGTTGGCCGGGGCCGGGAAGGTCCCGCACTCGGTGCCCTCGAGCGCCGGGTCCATGAACGCCTTGAAGGTCTGCGCCGGGTAGGTGCCACCGAAGAACGGCACGAGGTAACCCTCGAGGTCCTCGTTGCCCACGCCGCGGCTGAGCGTCACGGCCGTGGCCAGCTTGGGCGTGGCCCCGACGAACCACGACGACGAGACGCGCTGGTCGTCGTCGGCGCCGGCCGTCGCGGTGCCCGTCTTGCCGACCGTCGGGCAGATGGTGCGCCCGCTCGTGCCGGTACCCGCCTGCGTCACCTTCTGGAGCGCCGCGAGGGTGTCTGCGGCGACGTCCTCGGGGATCGTGCGCTTGGTCTCCCGTGCGGGCAGCTCCAGCTCGTCGCCCTGGGCGCTGGTCACCTTCGACAGCACGTGCCACTCCGCGCGCTCGCCGTCGGCGGCGAGGGTCGCGTAGGCGTTCGCCATGTCGACCGCGGGCACGCCGGCGTAGCCGAGCGACGTGACGGCGACCGGGTCGATCTGGTCGGTCACCGAGGTGGGGATGCCGGCGTCGTTGGCGGCCTCCAGCACCTTGCGGGCGCCGACCGAGATGTCGGCGTCGGCACCGCCGCTCATCTGCTGGGTGATGTCGACGAACGCGGTGTTGATGGACTTCTGCGTGGCGTACTCGAGCGTGACCCGACCGAAGGACTGGCCGCCGCTGTCGCCCTGGTTGCCGACCTCGGCCCCGCCGATGCGCACCGGCGAGTTGCCGTTGAGGGTCGTCCGGAGGCTGTAGCCGTCCTCGAGTGCCGCCACGAGCGCGAACACCTTGAACGTCGAGCCCGGCTGCACGCTGGACGTGGCCCAGTTCAGCTGGCTCTCCAGGTAGTCCTTGCCGCCGTACATCGCCTTGACGTCACCGGTGCCGGGCTCGACCGAGACCAGGCCGACGTTGAGCTCGTCGAGGTCCTGCGGCACGGTGTTCTTCACGGCCTCGACGGCGTCGGCCTGCAGCCGCTTGTCGAAGGTCGTGACGACGCGCAGGCCGCCGCCCAGGATCTGGTTGTCGCTGAAGCCGGCGTCCTGCAGCTGCTTCTGGACGAGGGCGAGCAGGTAGCCCTTGGTGCCCTTGAAGCGGTTGGCGTTCTTCTTCTCGGCGAACTTCGGCAGCCGGTCCTTGAACTCGGCGGCCTCCTCGGCCGTGATCGCACCGGACTTGGCCATCCCGTCGAGCACGTAGCGGTAGCGCGGCAGGATCCGCTCCTCCGCACCCTCGGTGTAGGGGTCGAAGTACGTGGGGTTGTTGATGACCGTCGCGAGCATCGCGGCCTGCGGGTAGTTGAGCTCGGAGGCCGGCTTGTCGAAGTACGTCTGAGCCGCCACCTCGACGCCGTACGCGCCGTTGCCGAAGTAGATGGTGTTGAGGTAGCCCTCGAGGATCTCGGACTTGCTCAGCTGGTTGTGGATCTTGATCGACAGGATCGCCTCGCGCACCTTGCGCTTGTAGGAGCGGTCCTGGTTCAGGTAGAGCACCTTCACGTACTGCTGCGTGATGGTGGAGCCACCGCCGGTGATCTGGCCGCTCGTGGCGTTGTCGCGCGCGGCGCGGACGATGCCCTTGAAGTCGAGACCGCGGTTCTCGTAGAAGGTGCGGTCCTCGGCCGCGATCACGGCGGCCTGCATCACGGCCGGGATCTCGTCGAGCGGGACGCTCTCACGGTCCTGCATGGCGAAGTCGCCCAGCTCGGACTTGCCGTCGGAGTAGTAGACCTTGGTGGTCTGGGTCTGGAAGTCCGCGTTCGCATCGGGGATCTCGATGACCCGGTAGAGCACGAAGAACAAGAGCGCGCCGCCCAAGAGCCCGAGCACGACGAGCACCGCGAACCACCGCAGCGCCTGCTTCCAGCGCGGACCGTCGCCACTGATGCGGCGGAACAGGCCCGGCTTGCTCGGGGTGCTCTTCGCCTTGGTTCGATGCGTGCTGGTGGCCACGGACCACTTCCTCCGTCTCGGCCCTGCTCCAGGCAGGGCGTGGTGCTGTGCGTGCGCCCGGGACACGGCGCGGCATCAGGCCAGTGTGCCTGACCAACCTGAGAAGGCCATGATGCCTGGTCCTCCGGTTCTGTGGCACGCGTCTCGTCCCGACGGTCTCGCCCGACCCGCCCGACCTGACATACGGTCTTTCATGTCATGCCGCGCTGATGTATCGTCCCGATATACCGAGTCGTCATGGTGACGTCTCCCGAGCCGTCCAGGAGGATCGCGATGCCCCGTCGCGGAGCGACCCTCGAGCTCGCGACCATCGGGCTGCTGCACGACACGCCCATGCACGGGTACGAGCTGCGCAAGGAGCTCATCAGCCTGCTCGGCTGGGGCCGCGTGCTCTCCTACGGCACGCTCTACCCCTGCCTCAAGTCGCTCGTGCGCACCGGCCTCATCGAGGCCGACGACGACCCGGCCGTCGAGGTGCGCGGACGTCGCAACCGGATCGTGTACCACCTCACCGCCGCGGGCAAGGAGTACTTCGCCCGCGCCATGGAGGACTCCGGTCCGGCCACCTGGGACGACGAGACCTTCAGCGTCCGGTTCGCCTTCTTCGCGCGCACCGAGCGCGCCACGCGCGTGAGGATCCTCGAGGGCCGCCGCAGCCGACTGCAGGAACGGCTCGAGAACGTGCGCGAGGCCACCCAGCGTGGCCGCGACCGCGCCGACGCCTACACCCGCGAGCTGCAGCGCCACGGCCTGGAGTCCGTCGAGCGCGAGGTCCGCTGGCTCACCGAGCTCATCGAGCGCGAGCGCAACCCGCACGACGAGCCGCCACCTCCCCCCACCTGATCCCCCTCATCCGCACGACCATCCATCCACCCTCATCACCCGTCACGAAGGAGAACCCATGGGTTCGGCCACCAACCAGATCCGCGTCGCGATCGTCGGCGTCGGCAACTGCGCCACGTCGCTCATCCAGGGCGTCGAGTACTACAAGGACGCCGATCCGGCGGGCACCGTCCCCGGCCTCATGCACGTCCAGTTCGGCGACTACCACGTCAACGACATCGAGTTCGTCGCCGCGTTCGACGTCGACGCCAAGAAGGTCGGCTTCGACCTGGCCGACGCCACGACGGCCAGCGAGAACAACACCATCAAGATCACCGACGTGCCGCCCACCGGCGTCACGGTCCAGCGCGGCCACACGCTCGACGGACTCGGCAAGTACTACCTGCAGACCATCGAGGAGTCCGACGCTCCCGCCGTCGACGTGGTCCAGGTCCTGAAGGACACGCAGGCCGACGTGCTCGTCTCCTACCTGCCCGTGGGCTCGGAGGAGGCCGACAAGTTCTACGCGCAGTGCGCCATCGACGCCAAGGTCGCCTTCGTCAACGCCCTGCCCGTCTTCATCGCCTCCGACCCCGAGTGGGCCAAGAAGTTCGAGGACGCCGGCGTCCCGATCATCGGCGACGACATCAAGAGCCAGGTCGGCGCCACCATCACGCACCGCGTCATGGCCAAGCTGTTCGAGGACCGCGGCGTGTCGCTCGACCGCACCTACCAGCTGAACGTCGGCGGCAACATGGACTTCAAGAACATGCTCGAGCGTGAGCGCCTGGAGTCCAAGAAGGTCTCGAAGACCCAGGCCGTCACGTCGAACCTCACCGGCTCGCTCGCCGGCGTGGGTGCCAACGACCGCAACGTGCACATCGGCCCGTCGGACTACGTGGCGTGGCTCGACGACCGCAAGTGGGCGTACGTACGCCTCGAGGGTCGCGCGTTCGGCGACGTGCCCCTGAACCTGGAGTACAAGCTCGAGGTGTGGGACTCGCCCAACTCGGCCGGCATCATCATCGACGCCATCCGTGCGGCGAAGATCGCCAAGGACCGTGGCATCGGCGGCGCCCTGCTGAGCGCCTCGTCGTACCTGATGAAGAGCCCGCCGGAGCAGCGTCCCGACGACGTCGGCCGCGAGCGCCTCGAGGCCTTCATCAGCGGTGCCGAGGAGCGCTGAGCGCAGCTCGCTCCCTCCTGGAGGCGGGGGGGGGGGGGGGGGGGGGGGGGGGGGGGGCGGCCGCGGGCGCCCCCCCCCCACCCCCCCCCCCCCCCCCCCCCCCCCCCCCCCCC
>NZ_JANLGG010000009.1:0-29138 GCF_024655735.1 Aeromicrobium sp. 50.2.37 | reverse complement strand
GTCCCTGATCCGGCCGACACCGCCTTCGAACGTTCCCACCCCGGGCGCACTACGCTGGGCCGGTCCGCCAACCGACCCCGAGAGGACACCGTGTCGATCGACCTGCGCCGCGCCGAGCCCGGCCGAGGTGGCGTCTACGCCGCCGTCCTCGTGGCGCTCGTCGTGCTCCTCGCAGCCCTCGCCACGCTGGTGGTCACCGACGCGTCCCAGGACCTCGACGGCGAGGTCGCACAGGCCGCCTTCGACATCAGCTACGCGCGCCCGTGGCTGGTCGACGTGCTCGAGGTGATCGCGCTCGTGCTGTCGAACGTCGGCGTCGGCATCGCGCTCGCCGTCGTGGCCGCGATCGCGTTCGTGCGCCGCGAGTGGCGCATCGGGCTCTGGGTCGTGCTGAGCGGCGTCGTGGCGATCGGCGGCAACGCCCTCGTCAAGCTCGTCTTCGCGCGACCGCGTCCGGCCTGGGAGGACCCGGTCCACGAGATCGGCGGCTACTCGTTCCCGAGCGGCCACGCCGCCGGCGCCGGGGTTCTCTTCACCGTGCTGGCCCTGCTGACCATCGTGCTCACCGGACGCGGCTGGAAGCGTCGCCTCCTGCTCACGCTCTGGACGCTCCTTGCGCTGCTCACCGCAGCCGACCGCGTGCTGCTCGGCGTGCACTACCTCACCGACGTCACGGCCGGCCTCGCCTTCGGCGCGCTGGTGGCCGTGGGCCTCTGGCTGCTCGTCGCCGCCGACGCCACCCGGCTCCCGTCCGAGCTCGCCGTCCTCACCGGCAGCGGCCGCAAGCGCGCCGCCGTGGTGCTGAACCCGTCCAAGGTCGCCGACGTCGAGGAGTTCAAGGCGCGCGTGCGGTTCGTGGCCGACCAGAACGACTGGTCCGAGCCCCTGTGGTTCGAGACCTCGGTGGAGGACCCGGGCTACGGCCAGGCCCAGGCGGCGCTCGAGGCCGACGTCGACCTGATCGTCGCCGCCGGAGGCGACGGCACCGTCCGCGCCGTGTGCGAGGAGGCGGCCCGCACGGGCGTGGCGGTGGCGATCATCCCGCACGGCACCGGCAACCTGCTGGCTCGCAACCTCGGTGTCCCGCTCAACCCGCGCGACGCCCTCGAGGTCGCCTTCGGCGGCCAGGACAAGGCCATCGACCTGGCCCGGTTCACCACCGACGCCGGCGTCGACACCAGCTTCCTGGTCATGGCCGGCCTCGGCATGGACGCCATGATCATGACCGGCGTCAACGACGAGCTGAAGAAGAAGGTCGGCTGGGCCGCGTACTTCGTGTCGGGCGTCAAGGCGCTGCGCTTCCCGGGCATGAAGGTCACGATCACCGTCGACGACGGTGAGCCCCGGACCTTCCGTGCCCGCACGGTGGTCATCGGCAACGTCGGCTTCCTGCAGGCCGGCCTCCCGCTGCTGCCGGACGCCCAGGTCGACGACGGCGAGCTCGACGTCGTGGTCATCGCACCGCGGCGGCTGTTCGGCTGGGTCTCGATCGCCCTGCGCGTGATCGCCCGGCGCAAGCGCACCAACGACCGGCTCGACCGCTTCACCGGCCGCCGCGTGCACGTGAAGGCCTCGGGCCCCACCCCCATGCAGCTCGACGGCGACCCCGTGGAGGAGGGCACCGAGATCACCGCGGAGGTCCGCCCCGGCGTGCTCCTCGTGCGCGTCCCGGTCGTGCCCACCACCGCCAAGGCGTAGCCCCCCCCCCAGCGGTGACTTCTCCACCGAAAGGCGGGGTCGGTCGGTGGGCGGTGGGTATTCCACCGTCTCAGCGCTGAGACGGTGGAATATGCACCGCTCGCCGTCTCGTCGGCGATCTGGATGTCAGGATCCACCGGTCCGACGACACTACGAGGTGTGAGGACCGATGCGAAGCGCCTGGCGGCCGTCGCCGACGGCCAGGAGTCGGCGTTCGTCGAGCTCTACGACGCCACCGCCGATGCCGTGCTGCGATTCGCCTGGACCCTCGCACCCGATCTCGCGACTGCGCAGGACATCGTGCAGGAGACGTACCTGACGTTGTGGCGCAAGGCCGCCCGCGTGACGACGGTGAACGGATCCGCTCTGCCGTGGCTGCTGGTCACCGTGCGCAACCTCGCCCGCAACCGAGCGCGCCGCGACCGCCGTTGGCGTGAGCTGGTGGACCTGCACGAGGCGTCCCTGCTCTCGGACCCCCAGCAGGGCGAGGCAGCCGCGGAGCTGCGCTGGGCGCTCGACAGCATCGCCGCACTGCCCCCGACCGATCGCCGCGTGTGCGAGCTGTGCCTGCTGCACGGCTACACGCACGCCGAGGCGGCGCAGTCGCTCGGGCTCAGCGAGGCCGCGGTCAGCAAGCGGATCTCGCGCGTCCGACTGAGGCTGCGCGAGGCAAGGAGCCCCGAATGAGACGCACCCCTCCCGACGACGCGACGTTCGCCACCGCCCTGGCCGAGACTCGGGGAACGGTGCTCCGTGCCGCGCGCCGTCGGCCCGTGCGACGGTTCCTGCCGTTCGTGGCCGGTGCCGTCGTGGCCGCCGGCGTCGGCGGGGGTGCCGTGGCGGTCATCCGTACCGACGTCGTCCCCGAGACACCCGTGGGCGACAGCATCGTCCGGATCGGGTCCCCCGCGCCTGGCGACCGGTGGCTCAACCTGTCGGTGGCCTTCTCGTGCGTCGGTGGCGGACGGCTGCGCGTCCTGAACGGCTCGACGGAGCTGGTCGCCATCGACTGCGACCGCGACTTCGCCGAGGACACCGACGAGGAGACTTCTGCCCCCGACGACGGCGGGAACGGCCACTCACCCTCGGGCGCCGGTGACGGGTCGCACCCGCCCCAGGCGGTGCGCGCACCGTCGCGGGCCACCAACCGAGGGATGAGCAAGGCCGTCCCGGTCACTGACGTGACGAGCGACCGCCTGGTGGTGGAGTCGACGTTGGATCGCCGCTACCTCGTGCAGGCCGTGTTCTCGCCGACCTCGCAGACCGCGCTCTCGTGGGGTGTCCCGACCGACGGCCCCGACGGGACACCCGACTGGCAGACGCCGAGCTGGCCGGTCAACGAGCACGGCCTCACGGTCGGCATGCCGTCGGCCGGGGCACCCCCGGGTGTGGTCCCCGACCTGGTCCCGACGTGGTTCGAGGGCCGCCGGGCCTACTTCCGCGGCTCGGACTACCTGGGGACGGTGGTCCTTGATCTCGACGAGGCCCGCGAGCAGGTACGACGGGAGCGCGAGGAGGGCCTGCTGGACGACGACGGCACGATCTACCGCTGGGTCTACGCAGCCGACGGAAGGACGAGGCTCGGGAAGGTCGTCACCGGTTCGTCCCGATGAGTGCGACGGCACGCAGGGTCAGGCGAGGGTGGCGTCGAGCTCGGCGCGCAGGGCGGTCGTGACCGACTCGGGGGCGAAGGAGGCGTCGACGGCGGCTCGCGCCAGGTCGACGACGCCCGCGCGGTCGAGGCCGAGCAGGTCGGCGGCCACCGCGTACTCGCGCGACAGGGTGGTGCCGAACATGGGCGGGTCGTCGCTGTTGATCGTCACCGGCACCCCGGCGGCCACCAGCGTGGGCAGCGGGTGCTCGGCGAGCGACGGGACGGAGCGGGTGCACACGTTCGACGTCGGGCAGACCTCGAGCACGATCCCGCGCTCGGCGAGCAGCGCCATGAGCTCGGGGTCCTGCGCCGCCGCGATGCCGTGGCCGATGCGCTCGGCGCCGAGGTGCTCGATGGCGTCGCGGATCGTCTGCGGGCCGGTGGACTCTCCCGCGTGCGGGACGCTGCGCAGCCCCGCAGCGCGCGCGGCGTCGAAGTGCGGCGCGAACTGCGGCCGCGGCACGCCCACCTCGGGGCCGCCCAGGCCGAAGCCCACCAGCGCGTCGGGGCGCAGCCGCAGCGCGACGTCGAGCGTGACGTCGGCCGCCTCCACCCCGGACTCGCCGGGGACGTCGAAGATCCAGCGCAGCACCAGGCCGGTCTCGGCCTCCACCCGGCGGCGGGCGTCCTCGACGGCCTCGAGGTAGGCCTCGGCGGGGATCCCGCGCACGATCGACGTGTAGGGCGTGAGCGTCAGCTCGGCGTACCGCACGTTCTGCGCCGCGAGGTCGGTGCCCACCTGGTGGGTGAGGGTCCAGAGGTCGTCGGGGGTGCGCAGCAGGTCCACGACCGACAGGTAGACCTCGATGAAGTGCGCGAAGTCGGTGAACCGGAAGTAGTCGGCGAGCGCGGTGGGGTTGGTCGGCACGGGCGTGCTGCCCTCGTGGCGCTGCGCCAGCGTGGACACCGCCTCGATCGACGCCGACCCGACGTGGTGCACGTGCAGCTCGGCCTTCGGGAGCTGGTGGAGGAACGCGACGTCGACCGAGCTGGCGTCCACGGCGTCGTCGGCGCTCCGCTCGCTCACGGGACGTCGGTCGCTTCGGGGACCACCGAGAGGTGGGGCTGGGCCGCCTGCTGCTGGCGCTCGACCACGCTGCCGCGGTCGGCGAAGTCGACCTCGAGCGTGAGCACGTTCTCGTCGTCGAGGTCGAACGTGACCCGCCGGGCCGTGGCCGTGAGGTTGCCAGCCTTGCCCTCCTCGAGCCACTCGGTGCTGCCGTCGTCGGAGACCAGACCCACCTGGGCCTGCTCGCCGCGCTGCCCCCGGAAGACGACCGGGCCGGGGCCGCTGTCGCGGATCACCAGGGCGCCGCGGCTGACCCGCCGGTCGTCGGTCTCGACGGTGGGGGTCTCCTCACCACCGACCCGCCCGAACGACCACTTCTGGTCGACGAGCACGACGTCCTCGCCCGACCTGCCGTCACTGACCTCGTACCTCACGATCAACACGTCCGTCAGTCTAGGCCGGGGCCCGCAGGCGCGACCGGACGGTGCACCCGCCCGGCGCACGACCGCGTCGCCACCTCGTCAGGCGCCGGGGACGATCGCCGTGATGACGGTGCCGTCGGAGCGGCGGGTTCCGGCCGGGTTCGGCGGCTCACCCTCGAGCCGCGGACCCTGGCCCGACAGCGCGACCGTGACCGGCTCACCCGGACCCACCACGACCTCGGAGCCGCGCACGTCGAACACGAGGTGTCCGTCGCCGGCCTCCACCGTGAGGTCGAGCTCGTCGGGTCGCACCGTCACCCGCACCCGGGTGCCCCGCAGCGTGACCCGGTAGGTGAGCGACTCCCAGTCGTCGGGCAGGCGCGGGTCGATGCACCACTGCCCGGCGCCGAGGTCGCGGAACCCGCCGAACCCGGTGGCCACGGCGCTCCACACGCCACCGGTCGACGCCACGTGGACGCCGTCGGACGTGTTGCCGTGCCGGTCGGCCAGGTCCACGAAGAGTGCCGACAGGAAGTAGCGGTACGCCAGGTCGTGGTACCCGACCTCGGCCGCGATGATCGACTGCACGACGGCCGACAGCGTCGAGTCGCCCGTGGTGATCGGGTCGTAATACTCGAAGTCGGCGCGCTTCTGCTCGGGCGTGAAGTCCTCGCCCTGCAGGAACAGGGCCAGCACGACGTCGGCCTGCTTGAGCACCTGGAACCGGTAGATGACCAGCGGGTGGTAGTGCAGCAGCAGGGGGCGGCTGTCGAGCGGCGTGTGGTCGAGGTCCCACATCTCGCGCTCGAGGAAGTGGGAGTCCTGCGGGTGGATGCCGAGGTGCTCGTCGAACGGGATGCTCATGCCGCGCGCGGCACGCCCCCACTCCTCGACCTCCTCGTCGGTGATCGACAGCCGCTCGGCCGCGGCCGCGTAGGCGGTGGGGTTGGCGTGCTGCAGGGTGCGGACCGCCTCGGCCGCACGGCGCAGGTTGAAGCGCGCCATGACGTTCGTGTAGAGGTTGTCGTTCACGACCGTCGTGTACTCGTCGGGACCCGTGACGCTGTGGATGTGGAAGGTCCCGCCCTCCTCGCTGCGCCAGAAGCCGAGGTCGGCCCACAACCGGGCCGTCTCGACGAAGATGTCGATGCCCTGGCGGTCGAGGAACTCGGTGTCGCCCGTGGCGCCGATGTACTGGCTCAGCGCGTACGCGATGTCGGCGTCGATGTGGTACTGCGCGGTGCCGGCCGCGTAGTACGCCGACGCCTCCTCGCCGTTGATGGTCCGCCACGGGAACAGGGCGCCCTTCTGGGCGAGCTGGTCGGCGCGACGACGGGCCGCGTCGAGCAGCGAGTAGCGGAACCGCAGCGCGTTGCGGGCCGCGCTCGGGGTCGTGTACGTCAGGAACGGCATGACGTAGACCTCGGTGTCCCAGAAGTAGTGGCCGCCGTAGCCGGAGCCGGTGACCCCCTTCGCCGGGATGCCCTGCCCCTCGGCGCGCGCCGAGGCCTGCACGATCGAGAACAGGTTCCAGCGGATGGCCTGCTGGATCTCGGGCTGGCCGGGGACCTCCACGTCGGCGCGCGCCCAGAAGTCGTCGAGCCAGGCGCGCTGGTCGCTCGTCTGCTGCTCCACGCCCTGCTCACGCACCCGGTCGAGGGTGCGTCGGCAGCGGTCGAGCAGCTCGCGCGAGGGCACCCCGCGCGACGTGTGGTACGCCACGGTCTTGGTGAGCCGGATGGGCACGCCGGGCTCGGCGGCGATCCGGAACGTCGTCTTCGCGAGGTCGTCACCGGTGACCACACGGCTGGTGACCATGTTCTCGGTCTGCAGGTCGTGGTCGGCCATGACGGCGAGCGTCATGCCGCTCTCGGCGCACCGGAAGCCCAGCGCGACGCGGCCCGTGTCGGGCTCGCCCAGCTGCTCCTGCGGCTCGAGCACGCGGCGCTGCAGGCGCTCGGCCTTGCGCGGGTCGGCGCCCTCACCGACCCTCCCTTCACCCATGGCACTGGCGCGCACGTGGTACTCGTCCTCACCGTCCTGGCGGTTGAGGATCTGCGACGAGATGGCCACGGGTGAGGAGTCGTCGAGCAGCGTGACCTCGAAGGTCATGATCGCCAGGTGCTTCTGCGCCAGGCTGACCATGCGGGTGGAGTCGATCCGGACCCGCTTGCCCGACGGGGTCCGCCACAGCAGGCTCCGCCGGAGCACGCCCTCACGCAGGTCGAGGCTGCGCTCGTAGCCGAGCAGGTCGGCCACCGAGAGCAGCAGCGGCTCGTCGTCGACGTAGAGCCGGATGATCTTGGCGTCGGGCGCGTTGACGATCGTCTGGCCGACGCGGGCGAACCCGTAGGCCTCCTCGGCGTGCTGGATCGGCCACGTCTCGTGGAAGCCGTTCACGAAGGTGCCGTGCGTGTGGGAGTCGCGTCCCTCCTCCACGTTGCCGCGCAGGCCGAGGTAGCCGTTGCCGACGGCGAACACGGTCTCGGTGAGGCCGAGGTCGCTGCTGTCGTAGCGGACCTCGGTGAGCTTCCACGGGTCCACGGGGAAGCGCGAGCGGTCGAGGAAGTCGCGCACGGGCGGCGCCTCGTGCGAGGGGCCGAAGCCGCGGTCCTCGTCGGTGCCGGGCGCGGGCTGGTCGAGCGGCGACATCAGAGCAGGTCTCGCAGGTCGCTGACGACCTCGTCGGCTCCGTGCTCGCGCAGCGCGTCGGCCCCGGCACCGCGGTCGACGCCCACGACCAGGCCGAAGCGTCCGGCGTGGCCGGCGGCGACGCCCGAGGTGGCGTCCTCGAGCACCACGGCGCGCGAGGGCTCCACGTCGAGCTGCTGCGCGGCGAAGAGGAAGGTGTCGGGCGCGGGCTTGCCGGCGAGCTGGCGGTCCCCCGCGACGACGCCGTCGACGATGACCGGGAAGTGGTCGATGAGCCCGGCGGCGCGCAGCACCTTGGGGGCGTTGCGCGAGCTGGAGACGATCGCCATGTGCGTGCCGGCGGCGGCCAGCTGCTCCACGAGCGCCACGGAACCCGGGTACGCGACCACGCCGTCGCGGTCGAGCACCTCCTCGAAGGCCACGTTCTTGCGGTTGCCGAGCCCGCCGACGGTCTCCTCCTCAGGGGCGTCGTCGGGCGTGCCCTCGGGCAGCTCGATGTCGCGCGAGGCCAGGAACGAGCGCACGCCGTCGTAGCGCGGCTTGCCGTCGACGTAGCGGTAGTAGTCGTCGTCGGTGTACGGCTCCTCGACCCCCCGCGCCGTCAGGAAGTCGTTGAACATCTGGTTCCAGGCGCGCATGTGCACCTCGGCCGTCGGGGTGATGACACCGTCGAGGTCGAAGAGGGCCGCGTCGTAGTCGCTCCAGTCCACCCGAGAAGCGTAGGCCCGGCTCGTGTCGCCGGTGTGAACGGCGTCCGATTGCGGGTCGGGCCGGCGGGTACTCCCCGGGTGTGACCCCTCCCTCGTGCCCCGAAGTGGTGGGCCGGGCCGTCCGCGACCATGCTGGACGACATGCCCCCCTCCGACGCTGACGACCTCGCGCGCCTCGCCGCGGCCCACGGCGTCGCGGTCGCGTACGAGGGCTCGGACCGGCGCCCCGTCGAGGTGGACCCCGAGATCGTCGTGGCCGTGCTCGGTCAGCTGGGCGTCGACGCCACGAGCCCGGAGGCGGTCGGCCAGGCACTCGAGCGCGCCGCGGCCGACACCCGACCGCTCGAGTCGACCATCGCCGCGACGCAGGGCGTGGCCCGCGACGTCGGCGTGGCGGGTCGGGTGCTGCTGGAGGACGGCGGCCACCTCGACGTCGACGGGACCCTGCCGGCGGACCTGCCGCTCGGCTGGCACCGGCTGGTCACCGACGAGCAGGACGTGACGCTCGTCGTCGCCCCCGCCCGACTGCCGGAGGTGCCGCGCACGTGGGGCTGGATGCTCCAGCTCTACGCGTTGCACTCGGCCGGGTCGTGGCAGATGGGCGACCTCGTCGACCTCGCCGACCTGGCCCGCCGCGCCGCCGCCGAGCAGGGCGCCGGCGTGCTGCTGGTCAACCCGGTGCAGGCCTTCGTGCCGTCGACCCCGCTCGTCCGTTCCCCCTATTCCCCCTCGAGCCGACGGTTCGCGAGCCCGCTCTACCTGCGCGTCACCGACGTCGACGCCTTCGCCGCGGCCGACCCGGCGGTCCGCGACCAGGTGCTCGGGCTGGCCCCCGAGACCGACCCCGCCGACGACCTGCTCGACCACGACGCCGTCTGGGAGGCGAAGCGGGCGGCCCTCGAGCTCCTGCGCCCCTTCGCCCCCGCCGACGAGGACGTGGACCTCGACGCCGAGCCCGACCTGGCCGCCTTCGCCACGTTCTCGGCCCTGGCCGAGCTGCACGGCGCCGACTGGCGCACCTGGCCCGAGCCGCTGCGCGACCCGTCCTCCGAGGACGTGGCACGGGCCCGCGACGACCTGGCCGACCGCGTCGCCTTCCACGCCTGGCTCCAGCACCTGTGCCGCCAGCAGCTCGACGCCGCCGGCGACGCGGCCCACGACGCCGGCATGGCCGTGGGACTCGTGCACGACCTGCCCGTGGGCGTGCACCCCGGCGGCGCCGACGCCTGGGCGCTGCAGAGCGTGTTCGCCTCCGACGTGCGCGTCGGCTGCCCGGCCGACGCCTTCAACCCGCTCGGCCAGGACTGGGACCTCCCGCCGTGGCGGCCGGACCGCCTGCTCGAGACCGGCTACGCGCCCTTCCGCGACGTCGTCCGCAGCGTGCTGCGCCACGGCGACGGCATCCGCGTGGACCACGTGGCGGGTCTGTGGCGGCTGTGGTGGATCCCGCCGGGCGAGCCCGCGCACCGCGGCACCTACGTGCACTACGACGCCGACGTGATGCTCGCCGTCCTGCTGCTCGAGGCCACCCGCGCCGGCGCGATCGTCGTCGGCGAGGACCTCGGCACCGTCGAGGACGTCGTGACCGAGACCATGCACGAGCGCGGCATCCTGAGCTCGGCCGTGCTGTGGTTCGAGCGCGACTGGGACGCCCCCGGCCAGCCGCACGTCCCGCCCCGCGACTGGGAGCCCGAGACGATGGCGAGCATCAGCACCCACGACCTGCCCACGGTCGAGGGCTGGCTGCGCGACGAGCGCATCCACCTGCAGGACCGTCTGGACCTGCTGGGCGAGCCCGTGGAGGACGCGCTCGCCACGGCGGCCGCCGACAAGGAGGCGCTGCTCGACCTGCTGCGCGCCGAGGGCATCGACACCGACGACCTGCTCGTCGCCCTGCACGCCGTCATCGCACCGGCCGCCTCGCGGCTCGTGCTCAGCTCGCCCGCCGACGCCGTGGGCCAGGTCCGCCAGCCCAACCTGCCCGGCACCGTCGACGAGTACCCCAACTGGAGGGTCCGCCTTCCCGTGGACCTCGACGCCTTCTTCGACCACCCCCGGGTGCAGGCCGCCGTCGCCCCGCTGCGCGCCGCCCGCCCCACCTGACCACCCCACCGGCACGACCCCATCCGAGGAGACCCACCGTGCGCCCCTGGCCCGGATCGCCCTACCCGCTCGGCGCCACGTACGACGGCACCGGCACCAACTTCGCCCTGTTCTCGGAGGTCGCCGACCTCGTGGAGCTGTGCCTCTTCGACGAGTCGGGCACCGAGACCCGCGTCCGCCTCGAGGAGGTGGACGGCTTCGTCCACCACGGCTTCCTGCCCGGCATCGGCCCCGGCCAGCGCTACGGCTACCGCGTGCACGGTCCCTGGGACCCCGAGAACGGCCTGCGCTGCAACCCGCAGAAGCTGCTCATCGACCCGTACGCGAAGGCCGTGCAGGGCCAGCCCGACTGGGACCCGTCGCTCTTCGCCTACGAGATGGGCTCGCCCGACGAGCCGAACGACGACGACTCCGCCGGCCACGTGCCGTTCTCGCTCGTGGTCGACACGTTCTTCGACTGGGCCGACGACCGAGCCCCGCGCCGCCCCTACAACGAGTCGATCATCTACGAGGCGCACGTCCGGGGTCTCACGATGACCCACCCCGACGTCCCCGAGGAGCTGCGCGGCACCTACGCCGCGCTCGCGCACCCCGCCGTGATCGAGCACCTGACCGGCCTCGGCGTGACCGCGATCGAGCTGCTCCCCGTGCACCAGTTCGTCACGGACCACTACCTCGTCGAGAAGGACCTGACGAACTACTGGGGCTACAACACGATCGGCTTCTTCGCCCCGCACGACGCCTACACCTCCCAGCCCGGTCGCCAGGTCCAGGAGTTCAAGGGCATGGTCCGCGCGCTGCACGCCGCGGGCATCGAGGTCATCCTCGACGTCGTCTACAACCACACCGCGGAGGGCAACCACCTCGGGCCGACGTTGTCGATGCGCGGCATCGACAACCAGGCCTACTACCGCCTCGTCGAGGACGACGAGCAGCACTACATGGACTACACCGGCACCGGGAACTCGCTGAACGTGCGCCACCCCACGCCGCTGCAGCTCATCATGGACTCGCTGCGCTACTGGGTCACCGAGATGCACGTCGACGGGTTCCGCTTCGACCTGGCGGCCACGCTGGCCCGCGAGTTCTACGACGTCGACAAGCTGGCCACCTTCTTCGAGCTGGTGCAGCAGGACCCGGTGGTCAGCCAGGTGAAGCTGATCGCCGAGCCGTGGGACGTGGGCCCCGGCGGCTACCAGGTGGGCAACTTCCCGCCGCTGTGGACGGAGTGGAACGGCCTCTACCGCGACACCGTGCGCGACTTCTGGCGCGGCGAGCCGTCGACGCTGGGCGAGTTCGCGTCGCGGATCAGCGGCTCGTCGGACCTCTACCAGGACAACGGTCGGCGCCCGTACGCGTCGATCAACTTCGTGACGGCCCACGACGGCTTCACCCTCAACGACCTCGTGTCGTACGAGCAGAAGCACAACGAGGCCAACGGCGAGGACGGTCGCGACGGCGCCGACGACAACCGGTCGTGGAACTGCGGCGTGGAGGGCCCGACCGACGACCCGGAGATCCTCGAGCTGCGCCGCCGTCAGCGTCGCAACTTCCTGGCCACCATGCTGCTCTCGCAAGGTGTGCCGATGGTGCTGCACGGCGACGAGCTGGGCCGCAGCCAGGGCGGCAACAACAACGTCTACTGCCAGGACAACGAGGTCGCGTGGGTGGACTGGGACCTCGACGAGCACGAGCACTCGCTGCTCGGGTTCACCTCGGCCCTCGCTGCGTTCCGCGCCGCCCACCCGGTGTTCCGGCGCCGCCGGTTCTTCCAGGGCAAGCCGATCCGCAAGGGTGACGAGCTGCGCGACATCGCCTGGTTCACGCCGGCCGGCGAGGAGATGACCGAGCAGAACTGGGACGACGGCTTCGGCCGCTCGATCGCGGTCTTCCTCAACGGCCGGGCGATCGCCGACCGCGACGAGCGGGGCGAGCGCGTCGTCGACGACTCCTTCCTGATGGCGTTCAACGCCCACCACGAGGCCATCACGTTCACCGTGCCGGACGGCGAGTACGCCAGCACGTGGGCGGTCGTCCTCGACACCGCGAGCGGCACGGTCGCCGAGCCGGGCGACGAGCTCATCGAGGGCGGCGCGACGGTCGAGCTCGAGGGCCGCTCGCTGGTGGTGCTGCAGCGGGTCGAGTCGTGAGCACGCCCACGTCGACGTACCGGCTGCAGCTGCGGCCGGGCTTCGGGTTCGCGGAGGCCGAGGCGCTCGTGCCGTACCTGCGCGACCTCGGCGTCGGCGCGGTGTACGTGTCGCCGGTGCTCGACGCGACACCCGGCTCCACGCACGGGTACGACGTCACCGACCCCACGCGCGCCCGGCCCGAGCTGGGTGGGCCCGACGCCTGGGAGTCGCTCACGGACGCCGTGCGCGACGCCGGGATGGGACTCGTGGTCGACGTGGTGCCGAACCACATGTCCGTCGAGGTGCCGAAGGCCAACCCGTGGTGGTGGTCGGTGCTGGCCGAGGGCGAGGCGTCGCCGTGGGCCGGCCACTTCGACGTCGACTGGTCACGCGGCCGGGTGCTGGTCCCCGTGCTGGGCGACGACGCCGACGTGGCCGAGCTGGCCGTCGACGGCGACGAGCTCACCTACTACGACCACCGGTTCCCGATCGACGCCACCACGCTGGCCGACCCTGGCTTCGCGTCGCTGACGCCGCAGCAGGTGCACGACCGCCAGCACTACGAGCTGGTCGGCTGGCGGCGCGGCGCGTCGGAGCTGAACTACCGGCGCTTCTTCGACATCACCACACTGGCCGCGGTGCGCGTGGAGGACGAGACCGTCTTCGACGACGCCCACCGCGAGGTGCTGCGCTGGGTCTCCGAGGGCCGGGTCACCGGGCTGCGCATCGACCACCCGGACGGCCTGTCCGACCCCGGCGGCTACCTGCAGCGCCTGCACGCGGCCGCGCCCGACGCGTGGCTCGTCGTCGAGAAGATCCTGCACCCGGGCGAGGACCTGCCCGCGAGCTGGCCCGCCGACGGGACCACCGGGTACGACGCCATGCGCGAGGTGGAGGGCGTGCTGCTCGACCCTGCCGGCGAGGCGCCCTGGCAGGCGCTGTCGGAGCGGCTCGGAGCGCCGTCCGACTACGCGGCGGTCGAGGAGGACGCGCGGCGGATGGTCACCGAGAAGGTGCTCGTGGCCGAGGTCCGTCGCATCGCCGGACTCCTGCGCGACGTGCCCGAGGACGCCGCTCGCACGGCCGTCGCGGAGACGATGGTCGCCTTCGGCGTCTACCGGTCCTACCTGCCCGAGGGCGAGGACGACTGGGCGCAGGCGATCGACACCGCGCGCAGCCGTCGGCCCGACGTCGCCGAGGCCCTGGACGCGCTCGACGCGCAGGTCCGCGAGGACCCGCGGGGCGAGCTCGCCACCCGCATCCAGCAGACGTCCGGCATGGTCGTGGCCAAGGGCACCGAGGACACCACCTTCTACCGGTTCACACGCTTCGCCGCGCTCAACGAGGTGGGCGGCTCGCCCGACGTGTGGGGCGTCGACGTCGAGGGCTTCCACGCCCTCGCCGCTGCCCGCGAGGCCGACCACCCGTCCGCCATGACGGCGCTGACCACCCACGACACCAAGCGCTCCGAGGACACCCGCGCCCGGATGCTGGTGCTGGCGGAGCTGGGCGAGGAGGTGACGTCGGCGATCGCGGACTGGTCGGCCCGCTGCGGGCTCGACGAGCCCGCCCTCGACCTGCTGGCCTGGCAGACCCTGCTCGGCGCGTGGCCGATCAGCGACGAGCGGCTGACCGACTACCTGCTCAAGGCGGCGCGGGAGTCCAAGATCCGCACCACCTGGACCGAGACCGACGAGGCGTTCGAGGAGTCGATCCGCGCCTGGCCCGCTCGGGTGCGCGCCGAGCTGGGTGACGAGGTGCAGTCGCTCGTCGACCGCCTCGAGGGACCCGGCCGGGCCGTCTCGCTCTCGCAGAAGCTGCTGCAGCTGGCCGGGCCGGGCGTGCCCGACGTCTACCAGGGCACCGAGGGCTGGGACCACTCGCTCGTCGACCCTGACAACCGCCGCCCGGTCGACCACGACGCCTTCCGCGACGTGCTGCGTCGGCTCGACGACGGCTGGGTGCCGGAGGTCGACGCGTCGGGCGCGGCGAAGACCTCGCTCGTGCGTCGGGTGCTGACGCTCCGCCGCGACCGGCCGGAGCTGTTCGTCGGCTACGGCGCGGTGGCCGCCCGGGGTCCCGCCGCCGTCCACGCGCTCGCGTTCGGCCGCAGCGACGACCTCGTCGCCGTCGTCACGCGCCTGCCCATGGGGCTCGAGGCGCGCGGCGGCTGGACGGAGACCACCCTCCCCCTCGGGGCAGGCACGTGGACCGACGTCCTCACCGGCACGGTGCTCGACGAGGTGGGGCCCGAGGGCGGCGACGTCCGGCTCGCCGACCTGCTGCGGACCTACCCCGTCGCCCTCCTCACCCGCGTCCCGCCGGTCGAGTAGCGCCCAGGCGCGAGGAACGAGCGCCGTGGACGCGTATCGAGACCACCCGGCAACGACCCACCATCACGCCGCACCGCCCCAGGTGGTCTCGATACGCAGTCCCCAGCTCCTCCGTCGCGGGGACCGCTACTCGACCAGCGGAGAAGTGGGCGTCGGGTCGAGTCGCGCCCAGCCACCGCGCCCCTAGGCTCGAGACATGGAGTTCAGGTACCTCGGAGACAGCGGCCTCAAGGTCAGCGAGATCATCTACGGCAACTGGCTGACCCACGGGTCCCAGGTCGAGAACGACGCCGCCACGGCGTGCGTGCGCGCGGCGCTCGACGCCGGCATCACGACGTTCGACACGGCCGACGTCTACGCCAACGGCAAGGCCGAGTCGGTGCTCGGCGAGGCGCTGAAGGGCGAGCGTCGCGCGTCGCTGGAGATCCTCACGAAGGTCTACTGGCCCACCGGCCCCGGCGGACCGAACGACACCGGCCTGTCGCGCAAGCACATCATGGAGTCCATCGACGGCTCGCTGCAGCGTCTGCAGACCGACTACGTCGACCTCTACCAGGCGCACCGCTACGACCACGAGACGCCGCTCGAGGAGACGATGCAGGCGTTCGCCGACGTCGTCCGCGCGGGCAAGGCGCACTACATCGGCGTCAGCGAGTGGACCGCCGACCAGATCCGCGCCGGCCAGGAGCTCGCGCAGGACCTCGGCTTCCGGCTCGTCTCCAACCAGCCCCAGTACTCGATGCTGTGGCGCGTCATCGAGGGCGAGGTCGTGCCCACCAGCCGCGAGCTCGGCCTCTCGCAGATCGTCTGGTCGCCCATCGCGCAGGGCGTGCTGTCGGGCAAGTACGAGCCCGGTGCCGCGCCGCCCGAGGGCAGCCGCGCCACGGACGAGAAGGGCGGCGCCGACATGATCAAGCGCTTCCTCGACGACGAGGTGCTCACCGCCGTGCAGCAGCTGCGCCCGATCGCCGACGACCTCGGGATCACCATGGCCCAGCTGGCCGTCGCCTGGGTGCTCGCGAACGACAACGTCGCCGGCGCCATCGTGGGTGCCTCCCGCCCCGAGCAGGTGGAGTCCAACGCGGCCGCCAGCGGTGTCACCCTCGACGCCGACGTCCTCGCGAAGGTCGACGAGGCACTGGGCAGCATCCCCACCACCGACCCCAGCGAGACGAAGTCCCCGCCCACCCGGGTGGTCTGACGGTGGCCGTCACCGTCTGGGCACCCCACCACGAGCGGGTCCGGGTGCGGGTCGACGGCGTCGACCACCCGATGGAGGCGTGGGAGCCGGGCGAACCCCGGTCCGGCTGGTGGTGGCTCGACGCCGAGGTGGCCGCCGGGTCCGACTACGCCTTCCTGCTGGGTGACGACGAGACGCCGCTGCCCGACCCTCGCTCGTCCTGGCAGCCCGACGGCGTCCACGCGGCGTCGCGGGCGTACGACCACGACGCCTTCGACTGGACCGACGACGACTGGTCGGGCCGGGCGCTCGAGGGCTCGGTGCTCTACGAGCTGCACATCGGCACCTTCACGCCGGAGCGCACCTTCGACGCGGCGATCGAGCGGCTCGACCACCTCGTCGACCTGGGCATCGACCTCGTCGAGGTGCTGCCGGTCAACAGCTTCGACGGCCCGCACGGCTGGGGCTACGACGGCGTCCTGTGGGGTGCCGTGCACGAGCCCTACGGCGGACCCGACGGCTTCAAGCGGTTCGTCGACGCCTGCCACGCGCGCGGCCTCGGCGTGGTGCTCGACGTCGTCTACAACCACCTCGGCCCGTCCGGCGCCTACCTCGACCGCTTCGGCCCGTACTTCGCCGGCCAGAACGACTGGGGGCCGGGCCTCAACCTCGACGGCGAGGGGTCCGACGAGGTCCGTCGCTACGTCCTCGACAACGCGATGACGTGGTTCGAGCACTTCCACGTGGACGGTCTGCGCCTCGACGCCGTGCACGCCCTGGCCGACACGCGAGCCCTGCCGATCCTGGAGGAGCTCTCCGCCGAGACGGCACGCATGTCGGGGGCGCTGGGCCGACCGCTCTCGCTGGTGGCCGAGTCCGACCTCAACGACCCGCGCATGGTCACCCCCCGCGAGCACGGCGGCCTCGGCATGGACGCGCAGTGGTGCGACGACGTCCACCACGCGCTGCACGTGGCGCTGACCGGTGAGACCGACGGCTACTACGCCGACTTCGCCACGCCCGGCGCGCTGGCCAAGGTGCTGCGCGGCGCCTTCTTCCACGACGGCACGTGGTCGTCGTTCCGGGGGCGCAGCCACGGCCGACCCGTCGACGTCGAGACGGTGCCCGGATCCGCCTTCGTGACGTACCTGCAGGACCACGACCAGGTGGGCAACCGCGCCACCGGCGACCGCATCTCGGCCACGGTGTCGGCGGACCTGCTGGCCTGCGGGGCCGCCCTCGTGCTGCTCGGTCCGTTCACGCCCATGCTGTTCATGGGCGAGGAGTGGGCCGCGAGCACCCCCTGGCAGTTCTTCGCCTCCTTCCCCGACCCCGAGCTGGCCGACGCGGTGCGCACCGGGCGTCGGCGCGAGTTCGGTCGACACGGCTGGGGGGAGTCCGAGGTGCCCGACCCGATGGACCACGCCACCGTCGAGCGCTCGACGCTGCGCTGGGACGAGCTCGACGATCCCGCCCACGCGGCCGTGCTGGAGACCTACCGCTCGCTCGTCGCCCTGCGGCGCGAGCACCCCGAGCTGCGCGACCCGTCCCTGGCCGACCTCGTCGTCGAGATGTCCGACGACGACCGTCACGTGCTCATGCACCGTGGGCCCTTCGTGGTCGACGTCGACCTGCGCGCCGGGCACGCGGAGGTCCGGCGGGGCAGCGACGTCGTCTGGTCGACGGGCGACCCGGCCTGACCCGTCGCACACTGGGCCCATGAGCGACATGCCGAGCGAGGACCCGCGCGACGAGAAGGACTGGGCGGACGACCAGAAGCACAAGAAGCAGGACCCGGGCGTGGAGGGCGACGTCGACGACCCCGACGCCCCCGCGCCCTTCTCGGGTCCGTACAGCTGACGTTCGGCCGCAACCCCGACTGAGGGGCGGCGGTCGGTGACGCGCCCGTCGACACCCGGTTCGGTGCGACACCCACGTCCGACGGCCAGGACCGGTGGGCGAAGCGGTCGGGTGGGGGCCCGGGGCCTGCGAGACTGTGGGCATGACCGCGCCGACCCTGCACGACCTGCCCGTGCTCGCCGGACGACCGTTCCCGCTGGGCGCGCACCCGGAGGCCGGCGGCGTCAGGTTCGCGGTCGCCAGCAGCGTGGCCGAGCGGGTCGAGCTGTGCCTCGTCGACGAGGACGGCACCGAGCGCCGCGTCGAGCTGACCGAGCGGACCTTCGGCGTCTGGCACGGACTCGTCCAGGGCGTGCTGCCCGGCCAGACCTACGGCTACCGCATCCACGGTCCCTACGAGCCGAAGACCGGGATGCGCTGCAACCCCCACAAGATCCTGCTCGACCCCTACGCCCGACGCGTCCGCGGGGCGCTCACCGACATGGCGGCCGCTCAGGGCTACGCCGACGGTCCCGACGGCCCCGACGGCCCCGCACCGTCGACCGTCGACTCCCTGGGCCACGTGCCGCTGGCCGTCGTCACGAGTCCCGGCGGACCCGACACGGGCACGAAGCCGGAGGTCCCGTTCGAGGAGACCGTGGTGCTCGAGCTGCACGTCAAGGGGTTCACGCAGCAGCACCCCGCCGTGCCCGAGCACCTGCGCGGCACCTACCTCGGCCTGGCGCACCCGGCCGTCGTCGAGCACCTCCTGCGGCTCGGCATCACCGCCGTCGAGCTGCTGCCGGTGCAGGCCTTCACCGACGAGCCCTCGCTCGTGGCCGCCGGCCGGCACAACTACTGGGGGTACTCCCCGCTCGGCTACTTCGCACCGCACCCCGGCTACGCGAGCGAGCCCGGCCGCGAGGTCGAGGAGTTCCGCACCATGGTCGCGGCACTGCACGCCGCCGGCATCGAGGTCCTCGTCGACGTCGTCTACAACCACACCTGCGAGGGCGGCCCCGACGGTCCGACCCTCAGCCTCCGCGGGCTGGAGGCACCGGCCTACTACCTGCACGACGACGACGGGAACATGGCCGACATCACCGGCTGCGGCAACACGCTCGACGCCGGCTCCCCCGAGGTCGTGCGCCTCGTGACGGACTCGCTGCGGTACTGGACGACCGAGCTCGGCGTCGACGGCTTCCGCTTCGACCTCGCCTCCACGATGGGCCGTCCCGGTGGCGGCGCCTTCGACCGCGACAGCACCCTGTTGACCGCGATCACCACCGACCCCGTGCTGTCGCGCTGCAAGCTGGTCGCCGAGCCGTGGGACGCCACGGGCGAGGGCTACCGCGTGGGTGCGTTCGGCGCCCAGTGGGCGGAGTGGAACGGCATCTACCGCGACACGGTCCGCGACTTCTGGCGCGGCGGCGCCGGCGGCGTCGACGACCTGGCCTACCGGCTGTCCGGCTCGTCGGACCTCTACGACCACACGCTGCGCCGCCCCTGGCAGTCGATCAACTTCGTCACCGCGCACGACGGCTTCACCCTCCGCGACCTGGTCTCCTACGACCACAAGCACAACGAGGCCAACGGCGAGGACAACCGCGACGGCACCGACGACAACCGCTCCTGGAACCACGGCGTGGAGGGCGGGACCGACGATCCGGAGATCACGGCCCTGCGTGCCCGCCAGGCCCGGAACCTGCTGGCGACGCTGCTGCTGTCGACCGGCACGCCCATGTTCGTGGCCGGCGACGAGCGCTGGCGCACCCAGGGCGGCAACAACAACGCCTACTGCCTCGACGACCCGACGTCGTGGGTCGACTGGACCGTCACCCCCGAGAGCGACGCGATGCTGGCGTTCGCCCGTCGGGTCGTGCACCTGCGCGCGAAGAGCCCTGCCCTGCGCCAGGCCGAGTTCTTCGACGGCCGCACCACGCCCACCGGCCGGCCCGACCTGATCTGGCTGCGCCCCGACGGCCAGGAGATGACCGAGCCGGACTGGCAGGACCCGGAGCGCCGCACGCTCGGCATGTGGATCGACGGGTCGAACAGCCAGTCCCGCACCCGCGAGGGCGAGCTGCTCACCGACCACTCGTGGCTCCTGCTGCTGCACGCCGGCGCCGAGCCGCTCGAGGTCGTGCTCCCGGGCCCGGAGTTCGGTGCCACCTTCGAGCCGACGCTCGACACGACGTCGGCCGACGGCAGCCCGGCCTCCACCGAGGCGCTCCCGGCGGGCAGCAGCCTCACGCTGGCGCCCCGTTCCCTGCTGCTGCTCAAGGCTCCCCGGCACGACTGACCGGCAAATCACGACCGCCGATCGAGCAGCCGCCGCCACCGCCGATCGAGTAGCCGCCGCCGCGAGGAACGAGCAGGCGACGGCGTATCGAGATCGCTCCCAGCGGCTCCCGATGAATCACCACCAGTGATCTCGCTCCGTTGCGGCTACGCCCCTCGTGCAACGGCTCCACCCCGCCCCTCGTTGGCGCTCGTGCAGGCACTCGATCATCGAGGACGTGCCCTCCGCACCGGCCCATGCGGATCGCGGCCGCAGGCGATCCCCGCTACGTTCGAAGGGACACCGAACGCAGCGACCGACGGGAGCGACTCGCATGACGGACCGGCTCGGCATCGACGACGTGCGGCCGCTCTCGGGCGACGGCACCTACCCCTCCAAGGCGGTGGTGGGCGAGCACGTGCCCGTGCAGGCCACGGTCTGGCGCGAGGGCCACGACGCCGTGGGAGCCACCGTCGCCTGGCGCGGTCCGGGAGACCGGCGCGAGCGCACCGTGCGCATGCAGGAGCAGGGCTCGGGGCTCGACCTGTTCGCGGCGACCATCGTGCCCGACGCGGAGGGCCTGTGGACGTTCCGCGTCGACGCGTGGAGCGACCCGTGGGCCACCACCGCCCACGCCCTCGACGCCAAGCTGGCCGCCGGGCAGACCCCCGCCGAGCTCGCCAACGACCTCGAGCTGGCCGCTCGGCTGCTCGAGCAGGTCGCCGACCGCAAGGAGCGACGTGCCGAGCGCGCGACCCTCCTGGGTGCGGCCTCGGCCCTGCGCGACGACTCGCTGCCGCTCGGCGCGCGCGTGGGCCCGGCGCTCGGCGAGGCCGTCCGCTCCACGATGCAGGAGCACCCCGTCCGCGAGCTCGTCACCCAGGGGCCCGAGCGTCGCGTCTGGGTCGACCGGCAGCGAGCCGCCTTCGGCTCCTGGTACGAGTTCTTCCCCCGCTCCACCGGCGGGGTCGACGCCCAGGGCGCCCCCGTGCACGGCACGTTCGCCACGGCCACGAAGGAGCTCGACCGCGTCGCCGCGATGAAGTTCGACGTGGTCTACCTGCCGCCGATCCACCCGATCGGCCGCGACAACCGCAAGGGGCCCAACAACACCCTCACCCCCGGCCCCGACGACGTCGGCTCGCCGTGGGCCATCGGCGCGGCCGAGGGCGGTCACGACGCGATCCACCCCGCGCTGGGCACCGAGGAGGACTTCGCGGCGTTCGTGGAGCGCGCCCGCGAGCTGGACCTGGAGGTCGCGCTCGACCTCGCCCTGCAGGCCGCGCCCGACCACCCCTGGGTGGCCGAGCACCCCGAGTTCTTCACGACGCTGCCCGACGGCACGATCGCCTACGCCGAGAACCCGCCCAAGAAGTACCAGGACATCTACCCGCTCAACTTCGACCTCGACCGCAACGCGATCTACGCCGAGATGCTGCGCGTCACCCTGCACTGGGTCGAGCGGGGCGTGCGCATCTTCCGCGTCGACAACCCGCACACCAAGCCGCCGGACTTCTGGGCGTGGCTGATCGCATCGGTCAAGGCCGACCACCCCGACGTGCTGTTCCTCGCCGAGGCCTTCACCCGCCCCGCGCGGCTGTGGGGCCTGGCCCGGCTCGGGTTCACGCAGAGCTACACGTACTTCACCTGGCGCACGACCAAGCAGGAGATCACCGAGTTCGGCGAGGACCTGCGCGAGCACTGGGACGAAGGGCGCGCCAACCTCTTCGTGAACACGCCCGACATCCTCCCCGCGCACCTGCAGGTGGGCGGGCCGGGCATGTTCGCCCTGCGGGCCGCCCTCGCGGCGACGCTGGCCCCCACGTGGGGCGTGTACGCCGGCTACGAGCTGTTCGAGTCCGCGGTGCTGCGACCCGGCGCCGAGGAGTACCTCGACTCCGAGAAGTTCCAGCTGCGCCCGCGCGACTTCGCCGGGGCCCTGGCCGAGGGCCGCTCCCTCGAGCCGTGGCTGACCCGGCTCAACGAGATCCGCCGCGCTCACCCGGCGCTGCAGCAGATGCGCACGCTGCACTTCCACCACGTCGACCACGACGCGCTGCTCGCCTGGTCCAAGCAGGACCCGGCCACGGGCGACACCGTCGTCGTCGTGCTCTCGCTCGACCCGCACGAGGCGCGCGAGGGCACCCTGTTCCTCGACCTGCACGAGCTCGGGTTCGACCACGACGCGCGTCTCGTCGCCCACGACGAGGTGACCGGCGAGACCTACGACTGGGGCGCGGCCAACTACGTGCGCCTCGACCCCGCGCGCACGTGCGCACACGTCGTGCACGTCGCCGCCCGATGACACCCCTTCCCCCTGATCCCACCGAGGTGATCGCATGACCGACGACCCCACCCGCCAGGACACCGCACCCGACGGACTCTCCGTGGACTCGGCCCTCGACGGCCTCGAGCAGACCCCCCACACCGGCGAGAGCGTCGAGGCCGACGGGACCATGACCGAGCCGAGCTCGGAGGACTTCGAGCACGCCGAGCAGGTGCCCGCCGACCCCGACTGGTTCAAGCGCGCCGTCTTCTACGAGGTGCTGGTCCGGGCGTTCAACGACTCCAACGGCGACGGCACGGGCGACCTGCGCGGCCTGGCCGACAAGCTCGACTACATCGAGTGGCTGGGCGTCGACTGCCTGTGGCTGCCCCCGTTCTACGCCTCCCCCCTGCGCGACGGCGGCTACGACATCAGCGACTTCCGCGCCGTGCTCCCGGAGTTCGGCACCGTCGACGACTTCGTGCACCTGCTCGAGGAGGCCCACCGGCGCGGGATCCGCGTCATCACCGACCTCGTCCTCAACCACACGTCCGACGCGCACCCGTGGTTCCAGGCGTCGCGGCAGGACCCCGACGGTCCGTACGGCGACTTCTACGTGTGGAGCGACACCGGCACCGAGTACAGCGACGCGCGGATCATCTTCGTCGACACCGAGACGTCGAACTGGACGTACGACCCGGTGCGCGGCCAGTTCTTCTGGCACCGCTTCTTCAGCCACCAGCCCGACCTGAACTTCGAGAACCCCGACGTCCGCGAGGCCATGCTCGACGTCCTGCGGTTCTGGCTCGACCTCGGCATCGACGGCTTCCGCCTCGACGCGGTGCCCTACCTGTTCGAGGAGGAGGGCACGAGCAGCGAGAACCTGCCGCGCACGCACGAGTACCTCCGGGAGGTGCGCGCGACGATCGACCGCGAGTACCCCGGTCGGGTGCTGCTGGCCGAGGCCAACCAGTGGCCGTCCGACGTCGTCGAGTACTTCGGCGACCCCGCGGTCGGCGGCGACGAGTGCCACATGGCCTTCCACTTCCCGCTCATGCCGCGCATCTTCATGGCGGTGCGGCGCGAGTCGCGCTTCCCGATCTCGGAGATCCTGGCGCAGACGCCGCCGATCCCCTCGGGCACGCAGTGGGGCATCTTCCTGCGCAACCACGACGAGCTGACGCTCGAGATGGTCACCGACGACGAGCGCGACTACATGTACCGCGAGTACGCGCGCGACCCCCGCATGAAGGCCAACATCGGCATCCGCCGCCGGCTCGCGCCGTTGCTGGAGAACGACCGCAACCAGCTGGAGCTGTTCACCGCCATGCTGCTGAGCCTGCCCGGCTCACCCGTCCTCTACTACGGCGACGAGATCGGCATGGGCGACAACATCTGGCTCGGCGACCGCGACGCCGTCCGCACGCCCATGCAGTGGTCCCCCGACCGCAACGCCGGCTTCTCGCGGTCCGACCCCGGCCGCGTGTACCTGCCGCCGATCATGGACCCGACGTACGGCTACGAGGCGGTCAACGTCGAGGCGCAGATGGGCAACAGCGCCTCGCTGCTGTCGTGGACCCGACGCATGATCGAGGTGCGCAAGCAGCACCTCGCGTTCGCCGAGGGCGACTTCACCGACCTGGGCGGCTCCAACCCGAGCGTGCTCGCCTACCAGCGCGTGTGGACCCGTCCCGACGGGGAACGCGACGTCGTGCTGTGCGTCAACAACCTGTCCCGCTTCCCCCAGCCCGTCGAGCTCGAGCTCGGCGAGCACGAGGGGTGCACCCCCGTCGAGCTGACCGGCAGCGTCCGCTTCCCCCGGGTCGGCGAGCTGCCGTACCTGCTCACCCTGCCGGGCCACGGCTTCTACTGGTTCCAGCTGTCCGAGCTCGGCGACGAGGGCGAACGAAGGAGCATGACATGAGCGATCCCACGAGCACTCCCGACCAGGCCCACGAGGTCGGGGCCGCCGACGTCGACCGCGTGGTGGCGGCCCTGCCCGACTGGCTTCCCGCGCAGCGGTGGTTCGGTGGCAAGGACCGACCCGTCACCGGCACCCGCACCGTCGACTGGACCGTGGTCCTGCCCGGTGAGCCCCTTCTCGTGCACCTCGTGGTGGAGGTGCAGCAGGGCGACCGCACCGAGGCCTACCAGCTGCTCCTCGGTCGCCGCAGCGACGGACTGCCCGACGTCCCGGCGGCTGCCGCGATCCCCGCGGGCGACGGTCCCGTCTGGTACGAGGCCAGCGGCGACGCCGACCTCACGGGCGTGCTGCTGGACCACATCGCCGCGGGCGAGCGCGTCGGTGACCTGCGCTTCGACCCCGAGCCCGGGGTGGAGCTGACCACCGGCCTGCGCGCGCACCCCATCTCGTCGGAGCAGAGCAACACGTCGCTCGTCTACGGCGGCCAGTACATCCTGAAGCTGTTCCGCAAGCTCACCCCTGGCGTCAACAAGGACCTCGTCCTGCACCGCGCGCTGCGGCAGGTGGGGTCGGCGCACGTGGCCGAGCCGCTCGGTGCGATCAGCGGACGGATCGGCGACGACGAGGTCAGCTACGGGATGCTGCAACGGTTCCTGCCCGACGCCGCCGACGGCTGGGTCATGGCCACCACGAGCGTCCGCGACTTCATGGCCGACGACTCCGGCCTGCCGCCCGGCGACCTGGGCGGCGACTTCGCCGGAGAGGCGTACCGGCTGGGCCGGGCCGTGGCCGACGTGCACGCCGACCTCGCCCGTGCCCTGGGCACCGAGCCGGCGGCCGACGACGACCTCGAGCGCACCGTGGCGGCCATGGAAGCACGACTCGACCGGGTCGCGGCCGACGTCGACGACCTCGCTCCCTACGTCGACGGGATCCGCGAGGCGTTCCACCGGCTGCACGGGATCGAGCTGACCCTGCCGCTCCAGCCCGTGCACGGCGACCTGCACCTCGGCCAGGTGCTCCGCACCGTCCACGGCTGGCTGCTGCTCGACTTCGAGGGCGAGCCCGCCTCGAGCCTGGCCGAGCGGTCGGCGCTGCGCTCGCCCCTGCGCGACGTCGCCGGCATGCTGCGCTCGTTCGACTACGCTGCCCAGCAGCTGCTCGTGGGCCAGCCCGCCGACGAGGAGCAGACCGCGCGGGCCGCGGCCTGGGCGCGCCACAACCGGACGGCGTTCTGCGACGGCTACGCGAAGGCGGCCGGCCGCGACCCGCGCGACGACGCCGACCTGCTGCGTGGCCTCGAGCTCGACAAGGCCGTCTACGAGGTGTCCTACGAGCACGCCAACCGACCCGACTGGTCGAGCGTCCCGCTGGGGTCGATCGCCCGGATCCTGCGTGAGGGTGAGTGACATGAGCGAGCCCACGACGAGCTGGCCCCCCGCGGTGGGCGACCTCGACCTGCACCTGGTGGCCGAGGGTCGCCACGAACGGCTCTGGGAGGTCCTCGGAGCGCACGTGCGCACCCACGAGGGTCCGTCCGGTCCCGTGGACGGGACGTCGTTCGCGGTCTGGGCGCCGAATGCCCAGGCCGTGCAGGTGGTCGGCGACTTCAACGGCTGGGACGGCGGCGCTCACGGCATGCGGGCCCTCGGCGGGTCGGGCGTGTGGGACCTCTACGTCCCGGACGTCGGTGCCGGCGCGCGCTACAAGTTCCGGCTCCAGGGCCCCGACGGCGCCTGGCACGAGAAGGCCGACCCGCTCGCCTTCGGCACCGAGGTGCCCCCGGCCACGGCGTCCGTCGTCGTGGAGCCGCAGCACCGCTGGCGCGACGACGCATGGGTGGCCCGACGCGACGCGACCGCGTGGCTCGAGGCGCCCGTGAGCGTGTACGAGGTGCACCTCGGGTCGTGGCGACCGGGGTTGTCCTACCGCGAGCTGGCCGACGAGCTCGGCGACTACCTCGTCGAGATGGGCTTCACCCACGTCGAGCTCATGCCCGTGGCCGAGCACCCCTTCGGCGGCTCGTGGGGTTACCAGGTCACGTCGTACTACGCCCCCACGTCGCGCTTCGGCTCCCCCGACGACTTCCGCTGGTTCGTCGACGAGCTCCACCAGCGCGGCATCGGCGTCATCGTCGACTGGGTGCCCGCGCACTTCCCGCGCGACGAGTGGGCCCTCGCCCGCTTCGACGGCACCCCGCTGTACGAGCACCCCGACCCGCGGCGCGGCGAGCAGCCCGACTGGGGCACGTACGTCTTCGACTTCGGCCGCAACGAGGTGCGCAACTTCCTCGTGGCGAACGCGCTGTACTGGCTCGAGGAGTTCCACCTCGACGGGCTGCGCGTCGACGCCGTCGCCTCGATGCTCTACCTGGACTACTCGCGCAACGACGGCGAGTGGGTGCCCAACAAGCACGGCGGCCGCGAGAACCTCGAGGCCGTGCAGCTGCTGCAGGAGCTCAACGCCACGGTCTACAAGCACCACCCCGGCGTGATGATGATCGCCGAGGAGTCCACCGCGTGGCCCGGCGTCAGCGCGCCCACCGACGCCGGCGGTCTCGGCTTCGGCTTCAAGTGGAACATGGGCTGGATGCACGACACGCTGTCCTACCTGGGGCAGGATCCCGTGCACCGCTCGTACCACCACGGCGAGATGACGTTCGCGATCGACTACGCGTGGACCGAGAACTTCGTCCTGCCGCTCTCGCACGACGAGGTCGTGCACGGCAAGGGCTCGTTGTGGGGCCGGATGCCCGGCGACGCCTGGAACAAGGCCGCCGGCGTGCGCGCGCTGCTGGCCTTCATGTGGGCGCACCCCGGCAAGCAGATGCTGTTCATGGGCGGGGAGTTCGGCCAGGAGGGCGAGTGGGCCGAGTCGCGTGGCCTCGACTGGCACGCACTGGAGGACCCGCTGCACGCCGGCGTGCTCGAGCTGGTCAGCGACCTCAACATCACCTACCGCGACACCCCGGCGCTGTTCACCGCCGACGCCCGTCCCGAGGGCTTCCGGTGGATCGACGCCTCCGACACCCAGGGCAACGTGATCTGCTTCCTGCGCATCGGATCGGACGGCTCGCAGCTGGCCTGCCTGGCCAACTTCGCCGGCAGCCCCCACCACGACTACCGGGTGGGCCTGCCCCTGCCCGGCACGTGGCGCGAGGTGCTGAACACCGACGCCGAGTCCTACGGCGGCTCCGGCGTCGGCAACCTCGGCAGCGTCGAGGCCGAGATGGTGCCGCACCACGGGTTCGCGGCATCCGCCGAGGTCCAGCTGCCCCCGGCCGGGGTGCTCTGGCTGGTGCCCGAGCAGTCGTAGGCGCAGCCAGCTCCGCGCCGTGCCCACCACCCTTCGGCCCCGCCCCGCACGGAGCGGGGCCGAAGGTCTGTGGACCGATGGGACCTTCTGCTCGTATTCGAACATGTGCTTGTTTCTTGTCTGATCCTGCTTCTAAAATGAGGGTAGATCAGCAGGAGGAAGCATGAGCGTCGCCGCACTCGACACCCACCCGGTGCCGTCGTGCGTGCATGGCATCCACGCCCTGCTCGACACGGTCCCCACGGCGGCGTGGGACGGTCTCGACCCCGCCGAGGTCCGCCGGCTCCTCGCCGAGATCGGTCGCGCCGAGGCGCGCCTGTCGGCCCACAAGATGGCCGCCGCACGGGTACTGGAGAAGGCCCGCAAGGCCGCTGCGAATGGCGATGGCCCTCGCCCAGGGACAGGAACGTCGACCGGTGCGACCATCTCGATCGACTTCGGTGGAGACCGCAGCGGCGCAGACGCCCTGGTGAGCACTGCCGAGAGAATCGAGGCGCAGACCACCCTCATCGAGAACGCGCTCGCCGCTGGCGTGATCAGCAGCAAGCAGGCGGACCTGATCTCTCGTGTTCTCGCGAAGCTGCCCGACGACGTCACCCCAGAACAGCGCGAGCGGTGCGAAGAGACCCTCCTGAAAGACGCACAGCGACTCACGTTGAAGGACCTGCGCCTGCGGGGCGCGCGGATCACCGAGGCCTACAAGAAGACCACCCACGACGTCGACGCGGACGAGGACGAGATCCTCCGTCGCCGCGAAGAGGAAGCCCGAAAGAAGACGTCGTTCTCCATGTGGGACAACAACGACGGCACCGTCACCGGCCGCTTCACCCTCCCCGAAGCCCAGGGCGCGATGCTCAAGACCGCGCTCGACGCGTTGGCAGCGCCCCACCAGAAGGTCGGGACCGTGAACGCGGCGACGGGTGAGCATGATGAGGTGGGGTTCGGGCAGTCCTACCCGCAGCGCCTCGGCCACGCGTTCGCCACCTTGGTCGAGCACCTCCCGGCCGACCAGCTCCCCACCAACGGTGGCGTGTCCGCCGTGGTGACCGTGAACCTCGACCTGGACACCCTGATGGGTGGCCTCAAGGCCGCCGGGCTGTCGGACGGAACCCGGATCAGCGCAAGCGAAGCCCGACGCCTGGCGTGCACCGCGAAGATCGCACCCTTCGTCCTCGACGGGAAGTCACTTCCCCTCGACTTCGGCACCTCGAATCGCTACTTCGACGCCGCATCGCGGCGTGCACTGGAGAAGCGCGACATGGGCTGCACCGCCCCCGGCTGCGACCGCGACGCCCGATGGTGCGAAGCGCACCACATGCACCCCTACTCCATCACCGGACGCACCGACATCAGAGACGGCGCACTCCTCTGCTCCTTCCACCACCACCGAGCCCACGACCAAGACTGGTCAGGTCGCATCGCCGACGACGGCCACGTCGAGTGGAAGCTCCCCGGCTCCGACACCTGGCGACGAAACACCCGCTGGCGACCCTGACCTGCGTGACCACGCCACCCCGACCCATCGGTCGGGGCACTCGTGCTGCCCAGCCGCCACTCAGCCGCCTGGAGTGGTCTCGATACACCTCCCCTCGCTGGCGCTCGTGAAGGCACTCGACCACC
>NZ_JANLGG010000008.1:0-114882 GCF_024655735.1 Aeromicrobium sp. 50.2.37 | reverse complement strand
GCCGGCCGTCCCGCCACCCGGCCCGGCGCGGCCCGGCCGCGCAGCGGTGCGGCGGTGGCCCGAGGCATGGGTCAGCGCTTCACGACCCGGGCCGTGCTGCTGCTCGCGGTGCTGCTGCTCCTGCTCGCCTCGTACACGTCGGCCCTGCACGCCTGGTGGCAGCAACGTGGCGAGATCCAGCAGCTCAAGGCCGAGATCGCCACGCGTGAGGCGTCCATCGAGGACCTCGGCGACACCGAGGACCGCTGGAACGACTCCGCCTACGTGCGCCAGCAGGCGCGCGAGCGCTTCGGCTGGGTCATGCCCGGCGAGGTCGGCTACCGCGTCATCGGGTCCGACGGCACGGTGCAGGGCGACGTCCCCACGCTCGACGACCCGCCCGACCCCACCCAGAAGCAGTGGTACGACACGCTGTGGGGCAGCGTCGAGGCGTCGGGACGCACCCCGTCGGCCAAGGCGCCCGTGCCCGACCCCGACGAGGTGCTGAAGAACGATGACTGAGCCGGACCCGACCGACCTGGCGGCCGTGGCCGAGCAGCTGGGCCGTCCGGCCCGCGGTGTGCTCGAGATCGCCTCGCGCTGCCCGTCGGGCCACCCCAACGTGGTGCGCACCGAGCCGCGGCTGCCCGACGGCACCCCGTTCCCCACGCTGTACTACGTCACGTGCCCGCGCCTGGCCGGCGCCATCGGCACGCTCGAGGCGTCGGGCCTCATGGCCGAGATGAGCGAGCGACTGCTCCACGACGCCGACCTCGCGGCTCACTACGCGAGGGCGCACGAGCAGTACCTGGCCGAGCGCGAGGCCATCGCGCACGTGCCCGAGATCGACGGCATCACCGCGGGCGGCATGCCCACCCGCGTCAAGTGCCTGCACGTGCTCGTCGGGCACTCCCTGGCCAAGGGCCGCGGGGTCAACCCCCTGGGCGACGAGGCCGTCGACCTGCTCGGCGACTACTGGGGCAGCTCTAGCTGTGCGGCTGGTACTCCACCTCAGGACGTCCCGCCCGCCCCAGCCGGGTGACCCGCTGCACCTCGCCGGTCTCGGCGAGGTGCTCCAGGTACCGCCGCGCCGTGACCCGCGACGACCCCAGGTGCTCGGCCAGCTCGCCCGCCGAGGCGGCGCCGTGCTCGGCGAGCACCGCCTTCACCTGCTGCAGCGTCTCGACGCCCAGCCCCTTCGGCAGCCCCGAGCGGGTGACCGGGCGCAGCGACTCCAGCATCCGGTCGACCGCACCCTGGTCGAGGTCGTCGGCGCCCTGGAGCCCTTCGTGGAAGGTCCGGTACGCGGTGAGCCGCTCGCGCAGCGCCCCGAACGCGAACGGCTTGATCAGGTAGCCGACCACGCCCTGGGCCACCGCGTCGCGCACGATCTCCACGTCGCGCGCCGACGTGACCGCGATGACGTCGACCCGGCTCCCGGCCGCCCGGAGGCGACGCAGCAGCTCCAGGCCGTGCCCGTCGGGCAGGTGCATGTCGAGCAGCACCAGGTCGATCGCCTCCTCGCGCAGCACCCGCGCGGCGTCCTGCGCCGACATCGCGACGGCTGCGACCTCGAAGCCGGCCACCTCCCGCACGTACTGGGCGTGCGCCTGCGCCGCCACCTTCTCGTCCTCGACCACCAGCGTCCGGATCACGCGTCGTCCCCGATCTCCACCTCGACGAGCGCCCCGCCGAGCGCACCCGTGCCCACGCGCACGGTCCCTCCGTGACGTCGCACCACCTGACCCACGAGCGCGAGCCCCAGCCCCCGCCCGTGCGCCTGCTCGGCCACCTTGGTCGACCAGCCCCGCTCGAACACCTGCTCCCGCGCCTCCGAGGGGATGCCCGGCCCGGAGTCCTCCACCACCACGTCGAGGTGCAGCTCGCTCGCGTGCAGGTGCACCGCCACCGTGGCGTCCGACGTGCCCTGTGCCGCGTCGATGGCGTTGTCGAGCAAGTTGCCCAGCACCGTCACCGCGTCGTGCGCGCCGACCGGCAGGCCCGTGACCACCGACGCCGGGTCGACGTCGAGCCGGACCCCTCGCTCGTGCGCCTGCGCCGACTTGCCCAGCAGCAGCGCCGCCACCACCGGCTCCTCCACCGCCCCCACCATGCGGTCGGTCAGCCCCTGCGCCAGCTGCATCTCGTGGGTCGCGAACTCCACGGCCTCCTCGGTGCGGCCCATCTCCACGAGCGAGACCATCGTGTGCAGCCGGTTCGCGGTCTCGTGGCTCTGCGCCCGCAGCGAGTCGGCCAGGCTTCGCACCGTGTCGAGCTCGGCCGTCACGCCCTGCAGCTCGGTGCGGTCGCGGATCGTCACCACCGTCCCCACGTCGCGTCCCTCCCACTGCGCCGGCGCCGCGTTCACGATGAGCACACGGTCGGCCAACGCCACCACCTCGTCGCTGAGCGGCAGCCTCGCACGCAGGGTCTCGGTGAGCGACGGCTCGAGCCCGAGGGTCGCGACGTCGGCGCCCAGGACGCGGTCGGTCCCGACGTCGAGCAGGCGCTCCGCCTCCTGGTTCACCAGGCTCACCCGCCCGTCGGCGTCCACCAGCACCAGGCCCTCGCGGACCGCCCGCAGCACCGCGTCGTAGTACTCGTACATCCGGGTGATCTGCTGCTCGCCCAGCCCGTGGGTCTGGCGCCGCAGCCGGCGGTGGATGAGCCACGCGCCGAGGATGCCCACCAGTGCGGCCAGGGCGGCTGCGCCGAGGATCCGCGGCAGGGCGTCCACGACCTCGTCCTGCACCTTGTCGGTGCGGATGCCCACCGACACGAGCGCCACCACGTCGCGGCTGTCGGGTGCGGCGAGCACCGGCACCACCGCTCGCACCGACGGGCCGAGCGTGCCCACGTACTCCTCGGTGCTCGGGCGACCGGCCTGCGCCTCGGCGATCGACCCGAGGAAGGGCCTGCCGATGTTGTCGGGATTGGGATGGGAGTAGCGGATGCCGTCGCGTGACATCACCACCACGAAGTCGGTGCCGCTGTCGCGTCGCACCTGCTCGGCGAACGGCTGAAGCACCGACGACGGGTCCGACGTGCGCACGGCGTCGCGCACCGTGGGGGTGTCGGCTACCGCGACGGCGAGGTCGAGCGCCCGCTGCCGGGCCGACGACGTGGCGTCCGCGCGAGCGTCGAACCAGGCCAGCGCCACCCCGCCCAGCACCAGCACGCACACCACCACGACCTGCCAGAGCAGGATCTGGCGAGCGACGGACGGGGCTCGGGACGCGGGACGGGACACAGGGGGCATCGTCCCAGAAGTCGGGAGCCTCCTGTGATGGCGGTCACGAACTCTATGTACGCAACGGTGACCGGCGTCACTCCGGACGGCACGGTGTGCAGGTCAGCCCACCAGGAGGAACCCATGGCCACCGATACCTCGCAGCCACGCGTCAAGCGTGACCGCACCCACTACCTGTACATCGCCGTCATCGTCGCGGTGCTCGCCGGCATCGCCGTCGGCTTCGCCGCCCCCGACTTCGCCAAGGAGCTCAAGCCGCTCGGCGAGGGCTTCGTCAAGCTGATCAAGATGATGATCGGCCCGGTCATCTTCTGCACCATCGTGCTCGGCGTCGGATCGGTCCGCAGCGCCGCCCAGGTGGGCAAGGTCGGCGGGCTCGCGCTCGGCTACTTCATCACCATGTCGACCTTCGCGCTGGCCATCGGCCTGGCCGTCGGCAACATCCTGCACCCGGGCGAGGGCCTGCAGCTGACCGAGGAGGGCGCGGCCAAGGCCGCCGAGTCCGCCGGCGGCGAGAAGCAGACCACGGCCGAGTTCATCCTGCACATGATCCCCGACACCATGGTCTCCTCGCTCACGTCCGGCGACGTGCTGCAGGCGCTCTTCGTCGCGCTGCTCGTCGGCTTCGCCCTGCAGGCCATGGGTCGCGCCGGCGAGCCCGTGCTGGTGGGTGTGGGCTACCTGCAGAAGCTCGTGTTCCGCGTGCTCGCCATGATCATGTGGCTGGCACCCATCGGCGCCTTCGGTGCCATCGCCGCCGTGGTCGGCGAGACCGGCATGGACGCCCTGCGCAGCCTGGCCGTCCTCATGATCGGCTTCTACATCACCTGCTTCCTGTTCGTGTTCGGCATCCTCGGCCTGCTGCTCAAGGTCGTCACCGGCATCAACATCTTCAGCCTGCTGAAGTACCTGGGCCGTGAGTTCCTGCTCATCGTGTCGACGTCGTCGTCGGAGTCGGCCCTGCCGCGCCTCATCGCCAAGATGGAGCACGCCGGCGTGCACCAGTCCACGGTCGGCGTCGTGGTGCCCACCGGGTACTCGTTCAACCTCGACGGCACCGCGATCTACCTGACGATGGCCACGCTGTTCGTCGCGTCGGCCACGGGCGACCCGCTGAGCTTCGGCGAGCAGCTCTCGCTGCTGCTGTTCATGATGATCGCCTCCAAGGGTGCGGCCGGTGTGACCGGAGCCGGTCTGGCCACGCTCGCCGGTGGTCTGCAGTCGCACCGCCCCGACCTGGTCGACGGCGTCGGCCTCATCGTCGGCATCGACCGGTTCATGTCCGAGGCGCGTGCCCTCACCAACTTCGCCGGCAACGCCGTGGCGACGGTGCTGGTGGGCACGTGGACCAACTCGCTCGACCGCGAGAAGCTGGACCAGGTGCTGGCCGGCAACGACCCGTTCGACGAGACGAGCATGGTCGACGACGACCACGGCTACACCCCGCGCGGGAACGAGGAGCTGGTCGAGACCTCACGCTGACCTCGCAGCAGGTGGGATGAGACGAAGGGCCCGGGCACCGTCCGGGCCCTTCGGCATCGGTAGGGTCGGGGCATGCCGGATGCCCTCCGCGTGGCCGCCATGGACTGTGGGACGAACTCCCTGCGCCTGCTCGTCACGGACGTGCGCGGCGAGGAGAAGCGCGACGTGGTCCGCGAGATGCGGGTCGTCCGCCTCGGCCAGGGGGTCGACGAGACCGGTCGCTTCCACCCCGACGCCCTCGACCGCACGCTGGCCGTCACCCGCGAGTTCGGCGAGCTGGCCACGGTGCTGGGTGCCCAGCGGATCCGCTTCTGCGCGACGTCGGCGGCACGGGATGCCGAGAACGCCGACGAGCTGAACGACGGCGTGGAGTCGATCCTCGGTGTGCGCCCTGAGGTCCTCACCGGAGAGGACGAGGCCCGCGCCTCGTTCCTGGGCGCCACCCGCTCGACGACCGGCTCGGCGCTCGTGGTCGACATCGGCGGCGGCTCCACCGAGCTGGTGGTCGGCGCCGACGGCGACGTGCAGTGGTCGCACTCGTTCGACGTCGGCTCGGTGCGGCTGACCGAGCGCTTCCTGCCCAGCGACCCCGTGTCGATCGACGAGGTGACGGCCCTCGAGGCCTACCTCGACGGGCTGCTCGTCCCGCAGGTCTCGTCGCTGGAACCCGTGAGCACCTTCGTCGGTGTGGCGGGCACCATCACCACCGTGGCCGCGCACGCGCTGGAGCTGCCGTCGTACGACTCGTCGGCCATCCACGGGGCACGGATCTCGGTCGACGACATGCGCACCGCCTGCCTCTCGCTGCTGCGCATGTCGGTGGCGGACCGCCGGGCCCTGCCGTTCATGCACCCCGGCCGCGCCGACGTGATCGGCGCCGGCGCCATGATCCTCGACGCGGTGCTGGACGCCGTCCCCCTCGCCACCGACACGGTGACGATCAGCGAGCACGACATCCTCGACGGCATCGCCTGGGGCGCCGCCGAGCAGTAGTCCGCCCGCCGCGCCGGCCCATCGAGTGGGCCGTTCGACTGCGTATCGAGACTGCTGGCCAGGTGGTCTCGATACGGACAGGCCTCGCAAGCTCGCCCGCCCTACTCGACCAGCGGTGTGTCATCAGTGCTCGAACGCGATGCCGATGGTCGAGTAGCTGGGCTTCCTCGTCTCGGTGGTCGAGTGCCTCCCAAGCCACCTGGAGGTCGAGTGCCTCCCCAAGCCACTCGGTGGTCGAGTGCCTCCCCAAGCCACTCGGTGGTCGAGTGCCTTCACGAGCGCCAGCGAGGGGAGGTGTATCGAGACCACTCCGGGCGGCTCAGCGGCGCGTGGGCAGCACGTCTGCCCCGACCGATGGGTCGGGGTGTCGTGGTCACGCAGGTCAGGGTCGCCAGCGGGTGTTGCGTTGCCAGGTGTCGGAGCCGGGGAGCTTCCACTCGACGTGTCCGTCGTCGGGGTTGATGCGTCCGATCCAACCTTGCTGATGTGCTCGGTGGTGGTGGAAGGGGCAGAGCAGTGCGCCGTCTCTGATGTCGGTGGTCTTGGAGATCGCATAGGGATTCAGGTGGTGGGCTTCGGTCCACCTGGCGTCTCGGTCGCAGCTGTCGGGTGCGGTGCAGCCGCCGTCGCGCTTCTCCATCGCCCGCCGGGATGACCGGTTGAATCCCCCGCGGCTACGCCCCTTGTGCGGGGGTGCCCCCATTCCGGTTCGCTGATCCGAGGTCGAGGGGGAGCGGCTTGCCGTTGAGAACCATGGGGACGATCTGGGCACTGCAGGCGAGGCGGCGGGCCTCGCCGGCGCTGATGCGGGTTCCGTCGGAGAGGCCAGCGGCCTTGAGGCCGCCCATCAGGGTGTCGAGGTCCAGGTTCACCGTGACCACGGCACTCACACCGCCGTTGGACGGGAGCTGGTCGGCGGGTAGGTGCTCGACCAGGGTGGCGAACGCGTGGCCGAGTCGCTGCGGGTAGGTCTGACCGAACCCGACTTCGTCCATCTCGCCGGTGGCCGCGTTGACGGTCCCGACCTTCTGGTGGGGCGCGGCCAACGCGTCGAGCGCGGTCTTGAGCATCGCGCCCTGGGCTTCGGGGAGGGTGAAGCGTCCGGTGACGGTGCCGTCATTGTTGTCCCACAGGGAGAACGACGTCTTCTTGCGGGCTTCCTCTTCGCGGCGGCGGAGGATCTCGTCCTCGTCTGCGTCGACCTCGTCGACGGTCTTGCGGTAGGCCTCGGTGATCCGCGCTCCCCGCAGGCGCAGGTCCTTCAGGCTGAGCCTCTGCGCGTCCCTCAGGAGGGTCTCTTCACACCGCTCGCGCTGCTCAGTGGTCACGTCCTCGGGGAGCTTGGCCAACGCGCGGGAGATGATGTCGGCCTGCTTGGTGCTGATCACTCCGGCGGCGAGCGCGTTCTCGGTCAGAGTGGTCTGCTCCGCGATTCTCTCGGCAGTGTTCACGAGCGCGTCTGCGCCGCTGCGGTCCCCACCGAAGTCGATGCTGATGGTCGCGCCGGTCGACGTTCCTGTCCCTGGGCGAGGACCATCGCCATTCGCTGCGGCCTTGCGGGCCTTCTCGAGCACCCGCGCGGCGGCCATTTTGTGGGCCGACAACCTCGCCTCAGCGCGACCGATCTCGGCGAGCAGACGGCGCACCTCAGCGGCGTCCAGACCGTCCCACGCGCTGGTGGCGACCGTGTCGAGGAGGGCGTGGATGCCGTGCACGCACGACGGCACCGGGTGGGTGTCGAGTGCGGCGACGCTCATGCTTCCTCCTGCTGGTCTACCCCATCCTAGAGGGCAGATCAGACAGGAAACAAGCATCTGTTCGAATACATGACCAAGGTCCGAGGAAGGTCAGGACTTCTGACCCGACGCGCACCGCACACACCGCGTGGTGGCCGGCAATGCCTCCAGCCGACCCTCCGCGATCGGCTCACCGCAGACCTCGCACACGCCGTAGGTGCCGTCGTCGAGCCGACCCAGCGCCGCCTCCACCGCCAGCAGGCGACGTCGGGCGTTGGCGGCGGCGTGGTCGGCCTGGGTCCGCTCGAAGGCGATGGTGGAGCCCTCGGGGTCGTGCTCGTCGTCGACGTTGGAGCCCTCGCGGGCGGCGACGATGCCGGCCACGTCGGCGTCGCGGACGGCGATGGCGCACAGGAGCGACCGGCGCTCGTCGTCGAGACGGGTGCGGTGGTCCACGTCAGGCCACCTCGCGCCGGACGCCGGCCAGGCGCAGCACCGCGGCGAGCCCGGCGTCGCCGCCGGGCCAGTGCTGCTCGATGGCGTCGGCGCCCGCGTGCCGCACGACGGACCGCAGGACGAGCGCGACGACCACGACGTCGTCGGCGTACCCGACCACAGGGATGACGTCGGGCACGAGGTCGATGGGCAGGGCCAGGTAGACGAGCAGCGCGCCGAGCCGGATGCGGACGCCGCGGGGGAGTGCGGGGTCGCGCGCGAGGCGGTGGACGAGGCGTACCAGGTCGGGGAGGAGGCGGACGAGGTCGCGCAGGTCAACGTCGCGGGAGTCGCGGCGCGCGGCGAGCCACAGCACGACGACGAGCACCAGCCAGAGCAGCACGAGGCCTCCGACGACGGCCGCGACGATGCCCCAGGTGCTCACGAACCCACGGTAGGGCGCGGGGCGGACGGCGGGCATGATCGGAGGCATGACGCTGCAGCTGAGCCTTCCCGACGAGACGACCCGCGACCTCTTCGCCGACCTGGAGTCCGACGGCACCGCCACCCTGCACGTGTGGGACTTCGCGGGGAAGCCTCCCGCCGACGTCGTGCTCGACCTCGCGGTCCGTCCGTACCAGCTCACGGGCGACCTGTCGGTGCTCGACGTCGAGCGGGTGAAGGCGGTGCAGGCGCAGTCGCTGGGCTACGACGACGCGATCGGCAACGTGCCCGACGGCATCACCTGGTGCAACGCGGTCGACGTGCACGAGGCGCCGACGGCCGAGCTGGCGGTGGCCATGACGCTGGCGTCGCTGCGCGGCCTCGACGACTTCGCGCGCAACGCCACGCGCGCCGAGGGTCGGTGGAGCAAGGACGAGGCGCGCCCCGGCCTGCTCGGCAAGCGCGTGATGCTGCTGGGCGTCGGTGGCATCGGCGAGCAGGTGGCGGCGCGGCTCGACGGCTTCGGCGTGGAGATGGTGCGCGTGGCGTCGAATGCGCGTGACGACGACCGTGGCCACGTGTACGGCATCGACGAGGTGCACGAGCTGCTGGCCGACGTGGACGTCGTGATCGTCGCCGTGCCGTACGGCGACTCCACCCACCACCTCGTCGACGACGCGTTCCTCTCGGCCATGCGCGACGGCGCACTGCTGGTGAACGTCGCGCGCGGCAAGGTGGCCGACACCGACGCACTCGTGCAGCACGCCGCGTCGGGCCACGTGCGGCTGGCGCTCGACGTCGTGGACCCCGAGCCGCTGCCCGACGACCACCCGCTGTGGACCACCCCCGGCGTCTTCATCGCGCCCCACGTGGGCGGTGCGGTGGCCACCCGCCTCGAGCGCATCGAGCCGCTCGTGCGTGAGCAGGTGCGTCGGCTCGTCGCGGGGGAGCCGCTGATGAACCAGGTGGACGTCTCCGGCTCCTGACCTGCGACGACGTCACTCGGCTGGCGTCCCTGGGATCCCGACGTACGGTGGAAATTGAAGGTTTGACCACTTCCCACCCACTTCAGGAGGACCTGTGCAGCAGCGCACCATCGGACCCGTGACCGTCAGCGCGATCGGCCTCGGCGGCATGCCGATGTCCATCGAGGGGCGGCCCGATCGCGAGCGCTCCATCGCCACGATCCACGCCTCGCTCGACGCCGGCGTGAACTTCATCGACACCGCCGACGCGTACCACCGCGACGCGGGCGAGGTCGGCCACAACGAGTCGCTCATCGCCGAGGCGCTCAAGAGCCACTCGGCCGGCCAGGACGTGCTCGTCGCGACGAAGGGCGGCCACCTGCGCCCCGGCGACGGCTCGTGGACGCAGAACGGACGTCCCGAGTACCTCAAGGAGGCGGCGAAGGCGTCGGCGCAGCGGCTCGGCGTCGAGTCGATTGGCCTCTACCAGTTCCACCGCCCCGACCCGGAGGTCCCGTACGCGGAGTCCGTGGGCGCGCTGAAGGAGCTGCTCGACGAGGGTGTCATCCAGCACGCGGGCATCTCGAACGCCACGGTCGCGCAGATCGACGAGGCCAACGAGGTGCTCGGCGGCAAGCTCGCGTCGGTGCAGAACCAGTTCAGCCCGGCGTTCCTGTCGAGCCGTGACGAGCTGAAGCACTGCGCCGAGATCGGCGTCGCGTTCCTGCCGTGGAGCCCGTTCGGCGGCATCAAGAAGGCCGGCGACTTCGGCTCGGACCACTCCGCCTTCCAGCAGGTGGCCGACGACCGCGGCGTGAGCCCCCACCAGGTCGCGCTCGCCTGGCACCTCGCGCAGGCGCCCGTCGTCGTCCCGATCCCCGGCGCCTCGCGTCCGGAGTCGGCGAGGAACTCCGCCGAGGCGGCCGACCTCGAGCTCACCGACGACGAGCTCCAGACCATCGAGTCCGGCCTCAGCGCCTGACCCGACGCAAGCCCGACGCGGATGACGCCCTGGCCGTCAGCGGTTCTGTCCGAGCTTTGCGGGATCTTGTCCGTATGGAGCTCTTGCCGCCGGTCGTGTCAACGGTTGCAGCCATCATCGCGACCGGGCTGTCGCTCTTCTTACTTCGCCAGGGTCAGTCGGATCGGCGCGCTCTGCGGCGGGAGCAGCGACGTGACCAGGCGAGTCGAGTTTCGTCCTGGGCTGACTGGTACTCCGACGAACAAATGACCTTCGCGCAGCCGCGTCTGCCGGGCATCTACGTGGCGAACGCGTCGGGAGCAGCGATTTACGACGTGTTCGTCGACTACAGGGATCCCATCACGCAAGAACTTCTGCGAGCTTCGATCGGTCCAGTGCCTCCGAACGATCAGAAGCGCTGGGATGTCGATGTTGAGGGACCGATGCCCTCGGGCTGGGCGCCGGAGCAGCTCGTAGCCCAAGTCAACTTCATGGACGCCGCGGGCGTGCGGTGGATCCGCGGCTTCAGAGGCCGGCTACGAGAGGATCCCGGACCGAGCGAGGACGACTTCTTCCGACTCGGCGGGAAACTGCTGGAACGTTGACGGAGACGCGACGGACGACTTGAGACCCCGGGATGGGTCGTGTGGCCCTGTAGTCCACGAAGTCCATGCGCCGAGTGAGATGGACCATCCTGCTGAGGCACTCGCCATGACACCCTGACCCCGTGCCCGACCTGACCATCACGCCCGAGATCGAGCGGGCGATGGAGCTGCTCGAGTCGGGCAGCCACCTGTTCCTCACCGGCAAGGCAGGGACCGGCAAGTCGACGCTGGTGCGGCACTTCCTCGCCACCACCGAGCGGCGGGTGGTGGTCGCTGCGCCCACGGGCATCGCGGCGCTGAACGTCGAGGGCTACACGATCCACCGGCTCTTCGGCTTCCGGCCGATGACGACTCTGGACGACGTGCGCTCCGGCACCTACCGGCCCGGTCGGTTCACGAAGGCCATCCGGGGACTGCAGACGCTGGTGGTAGACGAGGCGTCGATGGTGCGGGCCGACGTCTTCGACATGGTGGAGGCGGCGCTCCGACGCTTCGGGCCGCGGGAGGGCGAGCCGTTCGGTGGCGTGCAGGTCGTGCTCGTCGGCGACCTGCTGCAGCTGCCGCCCATCGTCGGCGACCGCGAGACGGAGTTCTTCCGCACGCACTACGAGACCGAGTACTTCTACTCCGCGCACTCCTTCGAGCGCGACGCGTTCCCGACGGTCGCGCTCACCACCGTGTTCAGGCAGCTCGGCGACGACCGCCTCACCGGCCTGCTCAACGCCGTGCGCGAGGGCGTGTTGCTGGAGGCCGCGCGGGCCGAGCTGAACACGCGCGTCGACGCCGACTTCGAGCCGCCCGAGGACGAGCTGTGGCTGACGCTGGCGCCGTCGAACTCGATCGTGACGTCCCGCAACCGCCAGCGTCTGGAGCGCCTGCCCGGCGACGCGGTCACGAGTGTCGCGCGCGAGAGCGGCGACGTCGGCGGGTTCGACCCGCCCACCGACACGGTGCTGCACCTCAAGGTCGGCGCGCAGATCATGATGCTCACGAACGACCCGAGCGACCGGTGGGTCAACGGGTCGCTCGGGCGCATCGTCGACATGGCGATGGTCGACGGTGAGCGCGAGCTGGACGTGGAGCTGGCCGACGGCTCCGTCGTCACGGTCGGCCCGTACACGTGGGAGGTCACGCGGCCGGTCGTCGACGGTGGCTCGCTGAGCCGCGAGGTGGTGGGCACCTACACACAGCTGCCGTGCCGGCTGGCGTGGGCGATCACGATCCACAAGAGCCAGGGGCAGACGCTCGACCGGCTCGTCGTCGACCTCACGGGCGGGGTGTTCGCCACCGGCCAGGTGTACGTGGCGCTGAGCCGCGCGACGTCGATGGCGGGGCTGGTGCTGAAGCGGCCGATCGAGCCGCGGCACCTGCGCACCGACCGACGGGTCACGCGGTTCCTCTCGGGTTCCGTCGCCCGCACCGCGCCGGATCGATTCGCCGCGCTGGGCGTCTGCTTCGTCGGCGACGTGGGCACGTTCTCGCGCCCACGCCCGATCGAGCTGGCCGTCGCGTTCGACGACGGCACGGCGGTGAGCACGCTCGTGAACCCCGAGCGCGACCTGGCCGACGCCCGCGCGCGGTTCGGCATCACCGCCGACGACGTGCTGCTCGCGCCGACGCTGCCGGAGGCTTGGGCGGTGCTCCTCCCGCTGCTCGAGGGCGTGACCCCGGTCGGTGTCCGGGTCGACGACGCGCTGGCCAGGGTCGACTTCGAACTGAAGCGCCTGAAGCACGTGGTGCCGATGCCGTTCGGCGTCGAGGTGCCGTACGGCGCGCTGTCGTCCGAGGAACGCGAGGCGGAATCGTCGGGCCGTGCTGCCCACCGCGCCCGAGCAACGCTCGCGGCGTTCGTGCGACTGCGGGAGTCCGGCGTTGCGCTCGCGTCGTCGACGCCGTTCGAGCCGGCAGAGAGCCTGCCCGACCCCAGCTACCTCCTCACGCGCGACCCCGATCTCGCCCCGCCCTCGACCGACCGACTCCCGACGCTCTCAGCCTTGGTGGAGGCGAGCGCGAGCATCAGTGCCGTGCTGCTCGACGGCGCCGACACTGCGACCGGCTCGCCGCCGCCGGCCGTAGTGGCCGAGGCCGTTGTAGCCCGCCTCACCAATGTCGCGACGAAGGCGTCACGCCTCTCCGACACCCTCGTCGCCCGCCTCCGCACCGTCGAGTCGCTGCTGGGGGAGCGGTTCGTCGACGACCTCGTCACGTCGGTCGTGGAGGCGAACCCGTTGGCGTCCGACGTGCTCCGGCCCGGCGCCCGCGTCTGCTTCACCGGCACCGCCACCTCCCCGTCGGGGCGTATGTACGACCGCGACGAGATGAACCGCCTCGCCCGCGACGCCGGCCTCGTCCCCGCCGCCAACGTCACGAAGACGAAGTGCGACCTCCTCGTCGTCGCCGAGGTTGGTACCCAGTCGGGCAAGGCGCGCAAGGCCCGCGAGTACGGCAAGCCGGTGATCTCCGCCGACGAGTATTTCGCGTGGGTCGGCGTCGACTGAGCGTCGCTCCCCGCCGAGCAGAGCCGACGTCGGCCTAGGCTGGCCCCGCGCTCCCGTAGCCCAATGGCAGAGGCAGGCGGCTTAAACCCGCCCCAGTGTGGGTTCGACCCCCACCGGGAGCACAGCGTCTCACGCGGCGCTTGAGGCAAGTCGATCCTGAAGCAGTAGTCCGCGGAAAAATGAGGAGAGGTTGGATGGAGGACGGACACAAGCGCATCGTTGTCGGAGCTGCGAATGCGTGGTTGGAGGCAGCAGTGCGACAAGCGCGGAGGGTCTTGAAAGGCACTCTCGATGATGGTCAGAACGTGGAGTTCATGCTGTTCTCCACGGCGCTCAACAACGCCATGCGTGGTGCAAAGGCCGTACTCGGAAAGGACCACCCCCAAGTCGCGTCCTTCGTCTCCGCAGTTCCCGATGTTCAGCACATTCGCGACATGCTGGAGCACTTCGACAACTACCTGACCGGAGAGGGCCGGCTTCAGTCGAAGCCGACGCCAGGAGGCGTCCGCGCGCCCTGGATGCTCACTGCGACGGGAAGCGAGTCATTCCTGCCCGGCGGCTCTGACTACTCCGTTGTGGTCGTTACGAGGACCGGTACTGAAGCGACTCAGACCTCCTTCGAACTGGACGTCCGAACCTCGCTCCGAGCCTGCGCTGACCTGGTTGAAATCGCGATCGTAGAAGCTGGCATCGAGCAGCTGTCGGAGGCGGTTCAGAACGCCAGGGACCTCTGATTGCCGACAAGTAACTGCGGAGGCGCCCAACACAGCCATGCGCCTGATCTTCTCGACCAGAAGCCATCATGTCGTCAATCGCTTTCCGTGTGGTGCGATCACGAATTTGCTCAGCGTCAAGCGGGCGCAGTGGTGCCTACCGGCCCCGAGTCAAGACGAGCTTGAGATCCTCTGCCATGGCGGTTGATAGACCCGGGGGGACCCTCTTGCCAAACGAGCTCGCCCCCTCGTAGTTTCGATCTTTTGCCAGGCTGCGGATCGATGACAGCATGCTTTTCCCCATGACTCCGTACTGAGGCCCGTCGATAGTGGCCTCCTGTAGTACGTCGGAGTCTCCATAGTGCGGGAGTCCAGCATCCCTGTTCAGCTTTTGCAGAGCATCTTGCCGCTTCTGGCGCACCTTTCTGATCGCCGCATCGTCGACATTGCAAGCCAATCGGGCGTGTTCGATTAGGTCTTCGGCCTCATCCTCGGTCATGTTGAAGTGTTTGCCGACCACGGCAGGAGTAATCCAATACGCCTCGACGTCTGAGTACTTCGTGACCCAGAAGCTATAGCCCCTGGTTTGGTATGGAGCAGAGATCTTGTCTACTTCAAGCGGCATCATGAAGTCGCGGTCTCGGTGAAGCGCGATCGAGACTCTGTCCCCGAGAATCGCTTGCAGCCCGTTGACTGCATCGGGCGAGAGGAGGTTCCCTGAGCCCGAGATGGGCCAGATTGCAACGGATCTTTCCAAATCAGGCCACTGCGCGATGATCGCGCGCAGCATCTCAATCTTCGAGTCTTCAGTCACAAGCACGGTTCTGCGATCCAGTAGCCCCCACCCCATGAGTTGACGCGCCTTCGTATCGCCGTCAGCCTCCACGACCCCGCCCTTCATCCAGATGACCTTCGAGGCATCTGGCAGCGCCCGAACAATCGAGGGACTATGGGTAGTAAGAAGAACCTGAGAGTGATACCTAGTCGCCGCGCGACTGAGGGCTTCAACAAGCCGCTCCTGCGCGATCGGGTAAAGGTGGGCGTCGGGTTCGTCAACAAGGAGAATTAGCGGTCGAAAGTAAACCAGGTACGAGAAGATCTGGAGAACCTGCAGGTAGCCGATACCGGCCAACTCCAGTGGCTTGTAGGAACGATCTCCACCCATCTCCCCCGTCTTGAAGGTAACGAGAAGGCGAGTATGGGAGTCCTCATCGAATTCCACTCTGACGGAAAAGGGCCCCATGACTTCCGACACCAAATTTTCGACAACTTCGAGGCCGTTCATGCCATCGACGTCCCTCTGCTTCAGCAGGAGCAGCATGTTCCGCAGCACAGTGTTCGCATCGCCGGCCGCGGCCGACCTGTGCACCACGAGTTTGGAACGCTTCTCCTCGACGAGTGGAATCCCGGCCACCCCCGGGATGTACGCGCTGAACTCGCGGCTTCGATCCCGTAGGGCCGCAACTAGAGGGTTGCCGCTCGGTATGTGAACTGAAATGCCCTCGTTGCGGGCTGACTTTAGCCACATATCCGCAACGACAGATTCGCCCGACTCGGTAAGCCCTCGGACCGTGAGCCCCAGTTGTGGTTTTCCTTGTGTGTTTCCGTACTCACTGTCATGCCCCGCGCTCCGATAGTCCGGCGACGGCATGTAGATTGCATCCTTTTCAGAAAGAGTCGAGGCTAGACCCCCCTTTCTGGGTTCCACCCGAAGATTCCGCCCCGACTGGAACATCCAGTGGAGAGCTTGAAGAACTGAGCTCTTGCCCGACCCATTGGCGCCAACGAGCACATTGAAGGTTGGATGGAGATCCAGGTTCGCCATCTTGATGGCCTTGAAGTTTGAGATTTCGACCGAAGTAATCTTCACGCAAATCGCCTGCTCATTAGATGTTCGATCGTTCCTAGACGCGTACGTTGCGGAAGGCTATCGTGCCGGCGCCGTTGGGCCTTCGCGAAACCTGCTTCGGTGAGGCGTACTGAGCGCAATTGAGCTGAGTCGCGTCGCAAGCGAAGGCGTGCTGCGCTGCGGGACGGTGGTGTTAACTGGCCTCCGCGAGTCCGCAGCGCGCCTGGCCCGCGCAGCTTGGCTGCGCTCGTACGACAGTGGATCGAACTGAGGTGGGTGATTCCCAGGGGTGAGACGAGACGCCAGCCATGTAGACGGCGAAGAAACATAAGGTCGTGGTGGTCTGGATTCCCGCGAGCACGGTCGCAGCGCTCGGTGGCTTGAGTGGGGGAGTCCGCGAGTTTGGTCACGAGGCTTCGGCTTCGTTGGCGAGGCGGAGGACTTGGGCGATGAGGCCTTCGATTGAAGGGATTTCGGATTCGGTGCCGCGGTCGAACTTCGAGGTTGCTGGTTTGACATGTGGGTAACGGTTCCCGGCGACGGTCACGACGGCTTCGGTGGGGAACCAGGTTGGGAGGTTGTCGCGATACTCCAGGACGGCGGAAATGAGTCCGGGTGCGTCGAACGCCTGTTGATGGCGCTGAATCCACTCTCCGCCAACACGGACTATGTCCTCGAGTCGGTCGGGGGCGGCACGGAGGACGTCGGCGAGGACCGATTGGGGTTCTTCGGGGGTGGTCCAGTGTGCCCAGTAGGTGAACATGGGTGCGCCGTTGATGGTGTTGTCGATCCAGCCGTCCTCGGTGGTCCAGTCATGGGAGCGTAGTTCGGTAAGCAATGCGTCGCGGGTTTGATCGGCGAGGTGGTGGCGCTCGGCGTCCCTGAGCACGTGCCAAAGTTCGGTGAGCAGCGCGGTGACTAGTGCGAGTGGACGACGTGCCTTGTCTTCAGAGATGACCGCGACGACTTCGTCATCGGTTGCGTTTCTGATGAGGGTGGCTGCAACTCGGCCGGCGGTGTCGAGGCGGTACGCGTTCACGTGCCAAACCGGCCAGATCGAAACGACGTTCCCGGCGGCGTCTGCAATTTCGGTCCTGAGAGCCGGGTTGTACGGATTTGCTTCGACGGAGGCGTAAGCGCGGCCTCGTTCGAGGGCTTCAAGATGTTGTGCCTTTGCTTCCTCGAACGCGACGACGGCGGGGTCCGGTTCGGGTGCTGTGGGTGGTGCGGGTGCGGGTGCAGGGTCCTCGCCTCGAAGAGCTGCTGCGAGCGCGCTGGCGGCCTCCCGGAGTGCGGCGACCGCCTCGGTGAGACGTTCGTTGTCTTCGTACGGCGGTACCCACGGCCAGTTGGATGCTGCGGCGAGAAGTTCTCCCGCCGACCTAGTGACCCAGTCGCACCATGATGCGGTTGAGGGGTTGAGATGGCGGGCGATCGCGGTCTTTGCCTGGACATCGTCGGTGAGCGGTTCGAGCTCTGCCCGAACTGCGGTTAGCTCGGCACGCAGGATGTCGGCGTGGCGCTGCCTATCTGCGGCCCCGGGTTCGGCGTACAAGATCTCGCCGGTCACATGATCGCGGCCGGCGCCCGAGCCGCGAATGCGGTTCCTGTAAGCACGCCAGGCCGCAGCAGTCCCGGCCGGTCCGCTGCGAGTTGAGAGGGCACGCAGAATCGCACGCTCAGCAGTTTCGACAACACCGGTTATGACCGGTGCGGCAATCGACGGGGACCCGAATGACAACTCGGCAATTTCGGCCGCCTGGTCGTCGTCGATGGTCCAGGACTGGCGAATGTTCTCGTACTCTTCGCGCTGCGCCAGCCGCCACTGCTGGAGCAATTCGGGAGAGTAACGGTCCTCGAAGTCGTCGATCTCCGAAGAGTGTGGAAGGCACATCAACAACAGATTCTCGGGCGCCCGGTTGTCGTCGGCTGACATGCCGGGCAACCACCGCGGACCGTTGGGGCTGCGGGCATGGATGTGGCAGACACGGCTGTTTAGCCTCGGCCGGGGAGACCCCGCGACCGGTGTATGAAGCCACTCGTGGCATCCATCAAACGCACAAGTAAAGGCGTGGCCGTACAACTCGCGGATCGTGGCGAGCGTGACTCGTGGATGTGCGTTCTCTTCATCGTCGGGCACGCCCCCATCCTGCCTCGCGCTAGAGACGGCTGTCGCGGCCGGCGGCGATCTGGGCCGATGGATGTCCGAAACTCTCGAGTCTGACTACGACCTAGATTGATGAGCTGGTGGACGGGTCGCTCGCGAACGACCACACCTTCGTCACCAGCACTGTGTCTGTTTTCGAGAAGGCCCAGGGGCCGCTCTTGATCCTCGGGATGGATCAGTTTGGCCGAGGCGCCGCTGTTCACGGACGTGGCCAACCTCGGCACCAACCGCACCCCGCCGGGAAGCAGACCGCTTGAAATGATCGCTACGGCGAGCTGACCAAGATCGGCTATGTGACGGTGCCAATCGACGTCTCAGACGTGGCGACTCTGTTCAATCTCATTTCCTTCTGATCGATGGACTTGCCGGTACCGCGCAGGGTCATTTCTTCAAAGGTCACCCTGCGTCCAGGGATCAGACCGCGACACCTTCCGGCCCGTCGGTGGCGAGCTCGTCGTGCTTGACGTTGAGCAGGAGCCAGATGATGGCCGAGGCGGTCCAGATCATGAAGGCGCCGACGAGGAACGCGTTCGTCGCGCCCTCAGTGAAGGCGGCCTGGCCGATGAGCTGGTTGAGGCGCTCCGCGACGTCAGGCGCGGGGGCGCCGCCCGACCCGGACGCCGCCTGGATGGCGCTCCCGATCTCCTCGCCGCGGTTGGTGGAGAAATGCAGGGCCACGGTCGACAAGGCGGCCAGGCCGATGGCGCCGCCGACCTGCTGCATGGTGTTGAGCACGCCCGAGCCGATGCCGGACTCCTCCGAAGGGATGCCGTGCACCGCCACCAGGGTCATGGTCACGAAGACCAGGCCCATGCCGAACGCCATCAGGACGATGAACGGCGCGATGGCGGTCCAGTAGTTGACGCTGTCGCTCAGCGAGCCGCTGCCGCCGGCGATGCGCAGCAGGTTGGCGGGGCTGTCGTCGACGTTGATCCGCGAGAACCCGAACAGGGCGATGCCGGCCAGGATCGTGCCGGTCCCCGCGATGAACCGGGGGTCCATGCGGGCGATCAGCTTCGACGACAGGGTGGCGCCCAGGACGATGCCGACCGTGAACGGCAGGAACGCGAAGCCGGTGTGCAGCGGGCTGTAGCCGAGCACGTTCTGCACGAACAGCGACAGGAAGAAGAACATCGCGAACATGGCTGCCGGGGTGATCATCATGGAGGCGAACGCCACCGAGCGGGCGCGGCTGGCGAAGATGCTGAGCGGCAGCAGCGGGCTCTTGACCGAGCGCTCGATCACGATGAAGCTCACGAGCAGCACCACGGCGACGACCAGCGCCACGATGGTCGAGGTGTCGCCCCAGCCGTAGCGCTCGTCGCCGGCCCGGGAGAGGCCGAAGACCAGCGCGGCCAGACCGAGGGTGCCGCTGAGGGCGCCGGGGATGTCGAGGGCGAGGCGCTGCGGCTTGCTCTCGGGCAGGAACCGCGGCGCGAGGAACGCGGCCACGAGGCCGATCGGCACGTTGATGAGGAACGTCAGTCGCCAGCCCTCGAGGTTGCCCAGCTCCAGCCCGGTCAGCCAGCCGCCGAGGATCAGGCCGATCGCCGCGCCCACACCCGACAGGGCGGCGTAGACGCTGAAGGCGCGGTTGCGCAGCGGTCCGGCGGGGAAGGTGGTGGTGATCAGCGCGAGGGCAGCAGGCGCGGCCATGGCCGCACCGATGCCCTGCAGCCCACGCGACGCGAGCAGCATCGGCTCGTTCTGGGCCAGGCCGCCGAGCGCCGAGGCGACGGCGAAGACGATGAGGCCGGTGATGAAGATCCGGCGCCGGCCGTACAGGTCGGCCAGGCGACCGCCGAGGAGCAGCAGGCCGCCGAACGCGAGGGCGTAGCCCGTCACGATCCACTGCAGGTTGGCCTCGCCGATCCGCAGGTCGGTCGCGATGTAGGGCAGGGCGATGTTGGCGATCGTCGCGTCGAGCACGACCATCAGCTGCGCGATGCAGATGATGACCAGCGCCCAGCCCAGCTTGCGGTTGGTCTCGGGCGGGAGGTCCTCGGGCCGGACCGGCTGGTTCCCGGCGTCGGAGGTGGTGTCGGTCATGAGGGGTCCTTGGGGGTCGTGTCGGGGGAGTGGCGCAGGACGGCGGGCAGGATCACCTGGTCGATGACGGCGGTGATCCGCTCAGGGGTGGGCACTTCGCCCATGACGAACTCGCGGTGCAGCACGATGCCGGCCAGGGCCGACCCGACGATGTCGAGATCGACGTCGTCGCGGAGCTCGCCGCGCTCGCGGGCCCGGGCGAACAGCTGCTGGGCCATCTCGACCTTGGGACCGAGGAACCGGGCGCGGAAGCCCTCGGCGAACTCGGTGTCGCGACCGAGGGCTGTGAGCACGCTGCTGAAGATGGAGAGCTGACGTTCGTCGGTCAAGCCTCCGCGGCCGCAGTGCGAGGCGATCAGGTCACCACGCAGAGAGCCGGTGTCGGGCAGGGCCGCGAGCGGGCCCTTCTGGGCGAGGACGGCCTCGAGCACGAGGCTCGCCTTGGTGTCCCACCGGCGGTAGAGCGTGGCCTTGGATGCCCGAGCGGCCGAAGCCACGGCGTCCATCGTCAGCCGGTCGTAGCCGACGTCGGCCAGCACGTCGAGCGCGGCCTCGAGGATCTCGCGCTCACGCTCGCCCTCCACGCGAGGACGGGCTGCGGCTTCGGCCGGGGTCATGGTGCTCCTGATGCAAGGCGAAACATAGATGAAACGAAACGGTACCGTTCTATTCGATGGTACGGACATGTTTCATCGCAGCGCAAGTCCTCGAGCCGATGGGGTGCGTGACTGCAGCCAGCCTTGGCGGGCGATGTCGTCGCGCGCAACTGAGCGCAGGCGGCCTCGACGTCGAGGCGGCAGACTCGATCCATGGACCTCGAGGTGGTGCAGGGCGACATCACGACCCAGGACGTGGACGCCGTGGTCAACGCGGCCAACCGCGCGATGCGTGGCGGAGGTGGGGTCGACGGCGCCATCCACCGTGCTGGGGGGCCGGAGGTGCTCGAGGACTGCCGGCGTCGGTTTCCTCACGGCCTGGCCACGGGCGAGGCCGGGTGGACGACGGCGGGGCAGATGTCGGCCCACTGGGTCATCCACGTGGTCGGCCCGAACTACCGCGGCGGTGAGCGCGACCGCTCACTGCTCACGTCTTGCTACGCCAACGCCTTGGCGGTGGCCGACGAGCTCGGCGCGACGTCGATCGCCTTCCCGCTGATCAGCGCGGGCATCTACGGCTGGCCGTTCGACGACGCCGTCGACGCAGCGGTCGACACCCTCAGATCCACGACGACGAACGTGGGCACGGCCCGACTCGTCGCTTTCGACGCGAGCGCCTACGAAGCGATCGAGCGCCGGGTGTCGACCTGACCAGCACCTAGGGTGGGGGCGATGCCAGGCAGCGCGGAGGAGTCGACCGACTCACCAGCCGGAGCGCGCGAGTGGGTCAGCACGCGCGCTGCACGCTCCCGCCGCTGGGCGAGCGACAAGGCCCGAGCCATCCGGGGGAGCCTTCCCCGGCCGCTGAAGCACGTGTGGGACCTGACGCGGCGGACGTGGCAGGGCTCGCTCGAGGACCGGGTGGGCGGGCTGGCGGCCGAGATCGCCCTGTTCACGCTGATCTCCTTGCCGTCGCTGATGCTCGTCGTGCTGGGTTCGCTCGGCTTCGTCGCGAACACGCTGGGCCCGGCGGGGGCGGAAGAGCTGAACCGAATCGTCTTCGACCTGCCGCGTGGCTTCCTCGCCGACCGGACCTACGAGTCCTACGAAGGCCTGGCCTCCACGGTGCTCGCGGGAGGCCGGGCCGACGTGATCTCGCTCGGCGCCCTGCTGAGCCTGTGGACGGGGTCGCGGGCCACGGCGCGTGCGCTGGAGACCATCTCCATCGCCTACGACGTCGAACAGCCCCGGCCAGGGTGGAAGCGCCGCCTCCTCGCCGTCGCTCTGACCGTGGGTGGCCTGCTGGGAGCGATCGCCGTCCTCCCGCTCCTGGTCCTCGGCCCACGGGTCGTGGAGTGGGTGGCGCCGGCCGCAGTCGCCTCGGTGACGCTGGATCTGCTGGGCGTCCTGTACTGGCCCGTGCTGGGCGCAGTCGCCGTCGCCGCCCTCGCGACGCTCTACCACGTCGGCGTCCCGTGGCGGACGCCGTGGCGACGCGACGTGCCGGGCGCGCTGTTCGCGATGGTCTTGTGGCTGCTGGCGGCCGCCGGGCTGCGGGCGTACCTGGCCGTGACCATCGGTGGCGACGCGGTCTACAGCCAGCTCGGGGTCCCCATCGCCGTCGTCCTCTGGCTCTACGTCTCCTCGGTCGCCGTGCTCGTCGGCGCCGAGCTCAACGCCGAGATCGAGCGGAAGTGGCCCACGGCCGACCGGTAGACGTCCGTCGGCACAGGCGGCGAAGGCGGCGAAGGAATCAGCCAGCGGCTAGCTTGCGCGTCACGTACTGGTTCAGACTCATCTTCTCCTCGGCCGCGCGCATGACGAGATCGCGATGCAGATGCTCGCCGATGCGGACGTTGAAGGTCCCGGAGAACGACCGCTCCGCGAGCGGAGGGGGTACGCGCTCGCCGTTGGCGCGCATGTCGGTCACGACCTCGGCGACGAGTCGTTCCAACCCGTCGATGGCATCGGCGCGGGAGGGAGCCAGCCAGGACAGGGAAGGGAACTCGAGGCAGCTGGCCACGTACTCACCGTCCTCTGCGGACCAGGTGACGCGATAGGTGTAGTGACCGGCGTCGACCGGAATCTGGTTCTGGGTGTCCATCACCGTGCCTCCTTCTTGTCGATCGCGGCAAGAACCTGTCGCACTTGGTAGGCCTTCGCCTTGCTGCCGTTCTTTTGGATGTTCACGCGCGGATCCCCCGGCCAGGGCGTCTTGAAGACTGCATGGGACGTTCCGCTCTGTCGCGGTGGGCCGAAGTGGTGCTCGCACGCCTTGAGCAGGTCGTTGAAGGCGACGTTGCGGGGATTCGCTCTCATTGACGCGATGATCTTCTCCACCGAAGCCACTTCACCATGGTACTGCGGGTAGTACCGTCCCACAAGGACGAGTGGGCCTCATGGCCGATCAGTGACGCGCGAGAAGTCCGGAAAGTGCGCGGAACGGCACCAGAGGGGGAGATGGCGCGCGTACATTCCTCGGATGGGTTTCTTCGGTGGGTTGTTCAAGCAGGCTCCGCCAAAGGAGGCCTCGTTCGCTCCGGTGCATGGCGAACAGATGTTCGTCGGCGAGTCGCACTACCAATCGGAGCTGGTTGAACTCTTGAAGTCGCGAGGTCACGTCTCGAAGTCGATGGCCGAATGCCGAGTACCCATCAACGAGCCGTTCACCGCCCGGCTCGTTCCTGAGCCACGCAACCCGCACGACGCAAACGCCGTCGCCGTCGTCGTAGAGAACCACACGGTCGCTTATCTTTCGAGAGCGAACGCGAAAGAGTACCGGAAGTCGTTTGGAACACGAGAGGGCCAGGTTGCCGTATCTCTCTGGGTCAAGCCTCGTGGCAAGGGGATCGTCTCGGTGTGGCCGCAAGAGTGAGCGGTCCCTCTTTGCGCTGACTCACCGTTAATCGCGCGGCCTCTTCGTCCGCCGCGTCGCCGGAGCGCTTCGTGGATCGTCGGGCCACGAGTGTTTCGGGTAGCGACCGCGCAGGTCGGCCCTGACTCCCGGGTAGCCGTTGTCCCAGAAGGAGTCGAGGTCGGCCGTGACGGCGGCCGGTCGACGGGCGGGGGAGAGCAGGTGCAGCAGGAGCGGGACCCTGCCGTCCGCGAGGGCCGGCGCCGCGGTCCAGCCGAAGACCTCCTGCAGCCTGACCGCGAGCACGGGCTGCTCCTGGGCGTAGTCGATCCGCACGCTCGACCCGCTGGGAACTTCCACGCGCTCGGGGGCCAGCTCGTCGAGCCGGCCGGCCTGGGGCCACGGCAGCAGGGCGCGCAGGGCGGCGGTGACGTCGATCCGACGGAGATCCTGCGCCGAGCGGACCCGCGCCAGCTGCGGGCCCAGCCACGCGTCGAGGTTCCGAGTCAGGGCCTCGTCGCTCACGTCGGGCCAGGGGGCGCCGAGAGCACGGTGCAGGAAGTCGAGGCGGGCGCGCAGGGCCGTGGCCGCCTCCGACCAGGTGAGGAGGTCGATCCCCTCGCTCTCCAGTGCTTCGCCGATGGCCGCGGTCACCGCTTCGGTCGGCGGGTTCTTGATCGGGACGGACGCGAGCTCGATCGCGCCCAGCATCGTGCGACGTCGGGCCAGCACGCGCCCGTCGGACCAGGTGACGTCGTCCACCTCGGTCCACAGCGGGCCGGCCGCCTCGAGCGCCAGGTCCTCGCTGAGCGGAGCCGCGGCCCGGATCCGTGCCTCGCGCTCGCCGGGCCGTCGGTCCGCGTCGCCGACGGCGAGCCACTCGAGGCCGGCGAGAGGGCTGGGGTCGCGACGGTCGAAGGCGGCACCCGTGCCGCCCGTCATCAGGTAGCTCGAGCCGCCGGAGCGCTTGCGCGCGATCCGGTCGGGGTGGGCTAGGGCCACCACCAGGCCCACCGCGACGTCGTCGGTCAGTGACCGGGCGCTGTCCGGACTGCGCTCGTGCTCGCCGTGCTCCTTCGCGATGGCCTCGAGGCGCTTCACCTGGGTGCGCCACGAGCCGGAGCGGTCTCCGTTGCGCAGCGAGCGGAGCGCCGCGACGAGGTCGCCGCCGGGAGCGCGGACGTCCTCGCTGAGCATCGCGACCACCTCGGCCGCGCGCCTCGCGCCGACGAGTCCGGCCCCGTCGATGAGGGCTCGCGCCAGTCGGGGGTCCACCGGCACGCCGGCCATCACCCGTCCGCGTGGGGTGGCGCGTGTGTCCTCGCCGATCGCTCCGAGCTCCACCAGCACCTGCCGGGCCGTGGCCAGCGCGTGGGCCGGTGGCTGGTCGAGCAGGGCCAGGTCGCGCACGTCGTCGCTGCCCCAGCACGCCAGCTCGAGGGTGAAGGCCGTCAGGTCGGCGGTGGCGATCTCGGGCTCGGGGTGGTCGGCCAGGTGAGCGTGCTCCTCCTTCGACCAGCAGCGCAGCACGGCGCCGGGCCCCAGACGACCGGCGCGTCCCGCTCGCTGCTCGGCCGCTGCCTTGCTCACCGAGACGGTGACCAGCGACGACAGCCCGCGGCGGTGGTCGGTGCGCGGCTCGCGCGAGAACCCGGCGTCCACCACCACGCGCACCCCCGGCACGGTCAGCGACGACTCGGCGACCGCGGTCGAGACGATCACGCGTCGGCGCGGTCCTTCGCTGAGCGCGCGGTCCTGCTCGGCACCGGAGAGACGTCCGTGGAGCGGGTGCACGTCGGCGGGCACATCGCGGAGCCGTCGAATGGTCGCGTCGACCTCGCCGACGCCCGGCACGAAGACCAGCACGTCGCCCTCGTGCTCGGCGAGCGCACGTCGGACGGTCGCGGCGACGTGGTCGTGGAAGGCCGGGGTGATGCCGCGGTCGTCGGTGCGGCGCGCGCCCGGCGGCAGCGGGCACCAGACCGACTCGACGGGGTGCAGGGCGCCCGGGACGTCGATCACCGGCGCTGCTGCGTCTTCGCGACCAAGGAGTGCAGCGGTCCGCTCGGCCTCGATGGTCGCCGACATCGCGACGAGGGTCAGGTCGTCGCGCAGGTTGGCGCGGATGTCGATGAGCAGCGCCAGGGTCAGGTCGGCGTCGAGGTGACGCTCGTGCACCTCGTCGAGCACGATGGCGCCGACGCCGGCCAGCTCGGGGTCGTGCTGGATGCGGCGCAGCAGCAGGCCGGTGGTGACGACCTCGACGCGCGTCCGTCGGCTGGTCTTCCGGTCCCCGCGCACGGAGTACCCGACGGTCTCGCCGACCGGCTCACCCAGCAGGTGCGCGAGCCGTCGGGCGGCGGCGCGCGCGGCGATGCGGCTGGGCTGCGTGACCACCACCCGCCCCTCGACGGCGGTCGCGACCGCGGGCGGGACCAACGTCGTCTTGCCCGTCCCCGGCGGTGCCTGGACCACCGCGACCCCACGGCTGCGCACGGCCTCGCCGAGCGCCCCCAGCCCCGCGACGACCGGGAGGTCGGGCGGGGAGGCGAGCAGCCTGCGCAGCGGGTCGGGCACGTCTGCAGTGTGCCCGAGACCGAATGACCGAGAGATCGGGCGGCGTCAGACCCTGCAGATTCAAAAGTGCCGTGTTCCGTCGACGGCCGCATCGACCATGGCAACAGGCGGGGACTAGTGGTTCTTGATGCCCGCAGAATTTGGCTACGACAGGTGTCCAAGATCCGGCGGGGTATCGAGAAGGAACCGGTTGATCTCTTGAACACCGTCTCTCGCGGCCTCGTCAACGCTGTTCGTCAAAGCTAGGCGAAAGAACGCTTTGACGTTGCGGACGGCCCTCTCAAGGCCAGGTTCTTCGATCGCGCGTGCGAAGCTCGCGATTTGCACGAGCTCGCGAAGCGAGCTCGTGGCATCGGGTTCTGCCGATTGGATCAGGGCGGTGGTGCGTGCAGCTGCCCAGTGGCACAGGACCTTCTTTGAGCAGACCGGCAGTCCGTTCTTCGTGGATCGCCAGAGCGCCAGCAGGAGACCAGCCTGATTGCTGACTTCATCCGTAGCGGCAGCTCCTTCTCGGAACCCTGCGAGGTCGAGGTTCCAAAGGTCAAGATCTCCGGAGTGACTGGTCACCTCCACGTGGGCGCTCGAAGCGTCAGGGAACGCGTTCGAGATCAACACTCGCATCACGGTCGTCAACTGGTGGGTAGTGAACCGGATGGTCGGGTTTTTGGTGACCTCTATCGCAATCTCGGTGCACCCAGCCCACGAGAGCCCCACCGCCAGCAGGTTGGTTTTGTCAAGGTCGAGTGCCTCGAGCGCCGCCGGCGGTTCGATGTCGACTCCGCAGTCTTGGGCGCGCATGCTGAAGACGAGTGCGAGTGCGACGGTGGTTTCGATGGCGGCGATGAGGCTGTCGAGCACTTCATCGTCGGTCCACACATCATCTGGCTTCCCTCGTCGTTTGACCGTTATGCCATTGCTGGTGCGGCTGTAGTTTTGGTGTGCGTAAGCCACACGGAAGGACTTCTCGAAGCCGTAGAAGGATTCGCGCGCCTGGCGATCCTGTTGGCTGAGCTCGATGACACGTGCGCCGTCATCAAGGAGCCTTTCTTCGAACGTGCCCTTCCCGACTAGTTCGAGGGTGGCGCCAGCGAACCGCCGCCCGGGACCTTCGAACATCGCATGCATCAACTGGACGATGGCTCGCACCTGCTGGCGGTCGGAAGTGCCAGCCTCAATGGTCAGCATCGTTTGCTGGACCTGATCTGCCAGCTGCAGAATCCCTTCTTTAAGTTCTGAGACGACCGCCGGCCGGGACAGAAGATCGTTGAACTGCCTCGCGTGCTGCTCGACTAGGCGGTCCAAGTTCGCGATCGCTTCGTGGAACTTCTCCCGGTCGCCAAGCACGGTGACCCACAAGTCGTGATGCATGAACGCGAGGCCTTGACCGGTGGCTGGCCTTCGGTGGATGACGTTTGAAAGGGCCAACGAAGCGGCGGCATCGATGTCTTCCAAGCTGCCTGCGCCCAAGACTCCGTATAGATCAGAAGCTGTCGCCACGAGGAGGTCGCCCACGCTGCCACCGTTGCTGACCGTCGACCATCGATCGAACAGCTCGCCGACGCGAACGCCAACGTCACCTAGTTGATCGAGTTGGTGCTGCGCCTGAGCGTTCAGGGCCTCAGCCTCCCCGGGGGTACCGGCGGCCGTGGCCATAGCGAACGTGGTCAGGGTTCCGGCTAGGCCAGTGGCTACCTGAGCTGCCTCATTCCGTGCAAACAACCAGGGCCGCAGGGGCGGTGCCTGAATGAGTTGGTCTCGGAGATCGGCGACTTCGCGGTACGCCGCGACTACTTCTTCTCCGGAATCAGTATCGCTGGAAGTGAACTGCTGGAGAGCGCGGAGGCACGGGCTTAAAACCTCGCCAAGCTTCCTGAAGGACTCGGGGACAGCTATCGCGATGGAATTAGTCGTGTCCTGGCCGGTCGTGTCCAGCGCGTCGATGGCTCGCTGCGAAAGCCGTTGGCGACGCTGGAGGGACACATCTACGTCGTGGCGTCTGGGTCTTGCGCCACAGTCCGGGCAGCTAGACGTGCGCGGTCGGATGCCACCGCACGCGCAATCGACTGCTGCGAAGGTCAGTTCGAAGCGGTAGCGGTCATTCCGCGCCCAACGCTCACGACGCCGTTCGGCAGTGGTGGGATCGAGCTTCTTGCTTGACATGCGTTGACCTTAGAGATCAGCACAGACACCGGGTGCGAATGCATTGGGTGGACGGATCTGCAGGTCAAGGAACGAGGTGCCCGACAAAGTCGAACACGGGATCCGCCACAATCCCCCCATGCCCCTGAACTGGAACCTGCACCACGACGGCAAGACGATCCGGGACGGCGAGATCGTCCGACCGGGGGAGCGGCTGACGTGGCCGCGGACCATCGGGTTCGGCGCGCAGCACGTGGTGGCGATGTTCGGGGCGACGTTCCTGGTGCCGACGATCACCGGGTTCCCGGTCACGGCCACGCTGTTCTTCTCCGGCGTCGGCACGATCCTGTTCCTCGTCCTCACCCAGAACCGGCTGCCCAGCTACCTCGGGTCGTCGTTCGCGTTCCTCGCGCCCATCGGCGCGGTGGCGGCGTCGGGGGCGTCGATCGAGGTGGCGATGTTCGGCATCGTCGTCACGGGCGTAATCCTCGCGGCGGTCGGCGCGATCGTCATGAAGACGGGCATCGGGTGGATCAACGCGCTCATGCCCCCGGTGGTGGCCGGCTCCATCGTCGCGCTCATCGGCTTCAACCTCGCGCCCACGGCGGTCAACAACGCGAAGGCCGGGCCGTGGATGGCGGTCATCACGCTCGTCGTGCTCGTGCTCACCGTGGTCGTGTTCAAGGGCCTCATCGGGCGGCTGTCGATCATCGTCGGCGTGCTCGCCGGCTACGTCTACGCTGCCGTCACCGGCGCTCTGGACTTCAAGCCCGTTGGCGACGCGAACCTGTTCGGCCTGCCGGAGTTCAGCACCCCCGAGATCAGCTGGGTGTTCATCCCCGCCTTCCTGCCCGTCGTGCTCGTGCTCATCGCCGAGAACGTGGGCCACGTGCGCAGCGTCGCGCAGCTGACCGGCGACGACTCCATCAACGAGCGCACCGGCCGGGCGCTGTTCGCCGACGGCATCGCCACGACGATCGCGGGCGCCGGGGGAGGGTCCGGCACCACCACCTACGGCGAGAACATCGGCGTCATGGCCGCCACCCGCGTCTACTCGACCGCCGCCTACTGGGTGGCCGGCGCCATCGCGATCCTGCTGTCGTTCTCGCCGAAGATCGGTGCCCTCATCAACACCATCCCCACCGGCGTGCTGGGCGGCGTCACCATCGCCCTCTACGGCCTCATCGGCATCGTCGGCATCAAGATCTGGATCGACAACAACGTCGACTTCGCGCTGCCCGTCAACCAGCTCACCGCCGGCGTCGCGCTCGTGATCGGCATCGGCAACCCCGAGCTGAAGGTCGGCGACATGGTGTTCAACGGCATCGCGCTCGGCACCATCGCCGCGCTCGTGGTGTTCCACGGCATGACGTTCATCGAGAAGCAGCGCCAGAAGGCCTGACCCGGCGACGAAAGCACGTCGCAGCCCATCCCTTCGGCCGATGTCGCGGGGGAGCGGGCCTGCCTAGCGTGAGGGCATGAATCCGACCTTCCAGCTGGCCCTCGGCGTCGTGCTCTTCATCGCCGGCGCGGTGCTGGCGCTGGCCTTCCCCGACACCGAGCTCTTCTGGTTCCAGGGCCGACCGCTCGGCGTGGTGCTGGCCATCGTCGGCGCGATCGACCTCGCCGAGGCGCTGTTCCGCGGCCGGGACCGGCGGTAGGTGACGCACCTCATCGACGCTGGATTCGGTGCGTCACCTACCTCCGACCGGCCGGTTCGGTGCGTCACCTACCTCTGACGGCCGCGTTCGGTGCCTCACCTACCGCCCATCGACCCGGGACGGGGGCAGACTGGAGGGGTGAGCGACACCGACCCCAGCGCCCTGTCCCTCGGCCGGCTGGCCGGCGCCTTCGGCCCCGACTTCACGTGGGGCACCGCCACCGCGTCGTACCAGGTGGAGGGTGCTGTCGACGTCGGCGGACGCACCCCCTCGACGTGGGACACGTTCGTCGCGCAGCCCGGCCACGTCGAGAACGGCGACACCGGCGAGGTGGCCTGCGACCACTACCACCGCTACCTCGAGGACGTCGGCCTCCTGCGCTCCCTCGGCGTCGACGCCTACCGCTTCTCGCTCTCCTGGTCGCGCATCCAGCCCGACCCCAGCGGCGCCGTGAACCCCGAGGGCCTCGACTTCTACGACCGGCTCGTCGACGCGCTGCTCACCGCGGGCGTCGAGCCGTCGGCCACCCTCTTCCACTGGGACACGCCACAGTGGCTCGAGGACATCGGCGGCTGGGAGGACCGCGACGTCGCCGAGCGCTTCGCCGACTACGCCTCGGTGGTCGCGGCCCGCCTCGGTGACCGCGTGACCCGCTGGATGACGATCAACGAGCCCGTGGTGGTCACCCTGCTCGGGCACGGCGCCGGCGTGCACGCCCCCGGCAAGACCCTCGGCTTCGACGCCCTCCCCGTGGCCTACCACCAGCTGCTCGCCCACGGCCGCGCCGTGCAGGCCCTCCGCGCCGCCGGCACCGGACCGGTCGGCATCGTCAACAACCACGTGCCCGTGTGGCGCCTCGACGACACCGACGAGACCGAGCAGGCCGCCACCTTCTTCGACGACCTCTACAACCGGCTCTTCGCCGACCCCGTGCTCCTCGGCCGCTGGCCCTGGGAGGGCATGGAGGCCGGGTTCGCCGGCTACCGCGACGACGACCTCGCCGTCATCTCCACCCCGCTCGACTTCTACGGCGTCAACTACTACAACCCGCAGCTCGTCGGACCGCCCGGCGCCAGCAGCGAGGCGGCCAGCGACGCCCTCCCGCTGCCGGCCGACCTGCCGTTCTCGCTGCACGAGATCGAGGGGCGCGAGCGCACCGACTTCGGCTGGCCCGTGGTGCCCGAGGGCCTCACCGAGCTGCTCGTCGGACTGAAGGAGCGCTACGGCGACGCCCTCCCGCCGGTGCACGTCACCGAGAACGGCGCCTCCTACGCCGACGCACCCGGCAGCGACGGCCACGTGCGCGACGAGCGCCGCACCCGCTACCTGTTCGAGCACCTGGCCGCCGTGCTCGACGCCCGCGACGCCGGGGTCGACGTGCGCGGCTACTTCCACTGGTCGCTGCTCGACAACTTCGAGTGGGCCGCCGGCTACTCCCAGCGGTTCGGCCTCGTGCACGTCGACTACGACACCCTCGTGCGCACACCGAAGGACTCCTTCGAGGCGTACCGGGACGTCATCGCGTCGCAACGAACATGACGACCGAGGAGTCGGGCGATCTTGCGGAGGCGGCGCGGAAGGCGCTCTGTGACGCCCTCGGCGGTTCTCTCGTCAGTCGTGGCGACACGGAGGCGGTCGCATATACCGACGACGAAGGCGACTGGGTCTTCGAGCTCGACTCTTCGGCGCTCGTCGAGTGGCTCGAGAGACACCGACTCGTACCTGGGACCAGGGCGTGGCGAGAGCACTGGAGCGACGTCCACATCGACGGGATGGAGACGACGGCTTACTACGGGGTCGGGGGAAGTCCCTACCGATACGAGCCGGAGATCGGCCTCCTGCCGAGGTCAGGCGCCGTCGTGGCGGACGATCTGGACGAAGACGGGGAGTGGTTCGCCTTCCCGCCCGACCGCGAGTAGCGACCGCCCGTCTGCACTCCATCAATGCTGCACATGGCCGCACGAAGAGTGTTGTGGTCCATCGACACTCACGCTCACTCTTTGCTCCGGCGTCCGGAACAACCCGTCTTACTCGGGGCGGCGGCGCTCGCCCTTGGAGCGTCGGTAGTACATCGCGGTGACCACCAGGCCCAGGATGGAGCCAGCGGCTCCGATGGAGAACGCGATGTTCGCGGCCATCGTCTGACCCGTGAGCTGCAGCACCATCACCACCAGGACCATCGTGAGTGCCCACACGCCTGACAGGTAAAAGGCTCGGTAGTGCTTCGGCCCGTCCTTGAACATGGCTCAGACGCTAGCGGCAGAGTTCGGAGCGTGCCGCTCGAGCTGTACGTCTGCCTCACATCAGTCCCGACCTGCTCAGCGTCCCTGGCCAGACGCAAGCTGCAGGGCGAGACTGGCCGCATGGCCATCGACGACGTCCTGACCGCGCTGCGGAGCCTGCCCGGCGCGCTCGAGCTCGCGCCCGAGGAGGGCAGCAACCACCCCGAGATCTCGTGGGGCGACCACTTCTTCTACTACGCACCCGACGGCGAGGTGCCGACCAACCGGCAGCCGCACACGACGATCGTCACGAAGAACTACCCCGACGACACCGTCTCGAACCTCGACGAGCCCGGCCGCTGGCGCCTGAACCTCAACGTGGGTGCCGACGCCTACGCCGACCTCTTCGGCCACCCGCCCGGCCAGTTCAGCGTCGCCGACGTGGACCACGCCGCCGCGGACACGTTCGTCCCGCACCCGATCTACGGTGCCTACGGCTGGGTGTCCGTCGTGAACCCGGGGGAGAAGACCTTCGACCGAGCGATCGAGCTGGCGCAGGAGGCCCACGACGCCGATCGTCGTCGCCTCGAGCGGCGCGAGGCCGCGGGTTCGGCCTGAGGTCGAGCAGTCCGAGGTGCTAGTCCTGCGCGAGGCGCATGGCCATCCATGCGTCGTCGAGCAGCACCGGCGGCGTGGCGCCCCAGCCGAACTCGTGGACCACCTCGGCGACCTCGTCGGCCGACAGGTCGTGCGGCGGGAAGCACACCCACACGAGCGGCACGGAGCCGAGCTGCGGGAAGATCTCGTCGACCTGCTCGGCGAACGTGGTCACGTCGTCGGTGATCACCACGGTGGCGTCGAGGGAGTGCACGTACTCGTCGAACGTCTCCACGCCCTCGGGCAGCGGGTCGAGCAACGAGCGCTCCTCCACGGTCTCGCCGACGACCCACACGCGGAAGCCGTCCGTGATGCCGAGCAGGTCTGCGGTGGCGGTGCCGTCCATCCGGTCAGTGTAGGAGGTCACCGCGGCGGGACGTGCGCGGCGAAGTCGTGGATCACGCGCCCCTTGTCCAGGCCCTTGCGCTCGAACTTGGTGAGCACGCGACCCTCGAACCGGTCGACCGGACCGCCACTCACGTGGGGGCTGGCCTCGATGACCTCGGCCATCTGCTCGCCGTAGTCGGCCCAGTCGGTGGCCAGGCGCCACGTGCCGCCGGGCTCGAGCACCCGCGCGACCAGCTCGGTGAACGGCACCGTCACCAGACGTCGCTTGGTGTGACGCTTCTTGTGCCACGGGTCGGGGAACCACGTCCACAGCTCGTGCACCGACGTCGGCTCGAGCGCCGTGCCGAGCATCTCGGTGGCGTTGGCCACCGCGAGCCGGATGTTCGTGACGCCTGCTGCGCGCGCCTGCAGCAGCGTCGTCGCCACGCCCGGAACCCACACCTCGATCGCCAGGAAGTCCAACTCCGGGTGCTGCTGGGCCGCGGCCACCACGTTCTCGCCGCGTCCGCTGCCGATCTCCACCACCAGCGGCGCCGTCCGCCCGAACACGCGATCCGGCTCCACCCGCCAGTCGGGCGTCACCGACGTGTCGGTCCCCGCTCGCGGGACGTCGAGCACGTACGTCTCGGCCATCGCGTCCCACGCGTCCTGCTGCTTCTCGGTCAGGCGTCCTCCGCGACGGGTGAACGAGACCGGCTCGCGGCGGAAGCGGGGCGGGTCCTCGGCGGTGGCGGGATCTCGCGGCTGGTCGGCAGCGTCGGGCATGGCTCGAACCCTAGATCGTCGGCCACGATCGTCTGCATGAGCACCGTCGACGAGAGCATCGTCCCTGACGACAAGGACTGGACGTGGGTCCTGCAGGAGCCGTGCGCCGCGTGCGGGTTCCGCGCCGACGACGTCGATCCGCGCGGGGTGGCCGACCTGGTGCGTGCCGGTCTGCCCCGCTGGCAGCACGTGCTCGCCCGTCCCGACGCGGCGGTCCGCCACCGCCCCGACGTCTGGTCCGACCTCGAGTACGCGTGCCACGTGCGCGACGTCCTCGTGCTCTTCGCCGAGCGGCTCCGGCTCATGCTCACCGCCGCCGAGGGAGAGGCCCGCTTCGCCAACTGGGACCAGGACGCGACCGCCGTGGAGCAGCGCTACGCCGAGCAGGACCCGGCCGTCGTCGCCCGGGAGCTGACCGCGGCGGGGGAGCGGCTGGCCGACGCCTTCGACGCCGTCCCGCCAGACGCGTGGGGCTGCGTCGGCCTGCGCAGCGACGGGTCGCGGTTCACCGTCGAGACCTTCGCCCAGTACTTCTGGCACGACGTGGCGCACCACCTCGTCGACGTCGACGGGTAGCCGACGCGCGACACGCGGCGCGGTGTCGCTGGCCCCCGCTCCCGAGGCATCGGCGAGCCCCTCCGAGGCGCCGTCGACCGCCCCGTCCGACGCCACCGACTGAGGCCCCGGCACCCGACTGGTTTCTCTGGGAAACCAGTCGGGATCGGGAAACAATCGCGTGTCTCGGACGTTATGTAGGGTGAGGTCACATCGACTTCCTCAGAAGTGCTGAGTACTGATTCCCGGAGGGAACCATGCAGAGCAACAACCCCGTCTTCAACCGATCCGAGGGGTTCAACGGCCGTGGCACCAGCACGGCCCGCGCCACCGATCCGTCGCAGTGGAAGCTCGACCTCGACGGCTCGACCTCGCAGCCTGGCCCCACGCACACGTCCACCGGGCGCGGCACGGGCCTCATGACCATCGAGTCCACGGTCGAGAAGACCGCCCTCACCTTGGGCGTCGTCATCGCGACCGCCGCGGCGGCATGGTTCCTCATCGGCGACATCGCCACCGACCAGGCGGCCGTCCAGAAGGCGTTCGGCTTCGCGTTCGCGGGTGCGATCGTCGGCTTCGGCCTCTCGCTGGTCAACTCGTTCAAGAAGGTCATCAGCCCCGCGCTGGTCCTCGCCTACGCCGTCGCCGAGGGTGTCTTCGTCGGCGCCTTCTCGAAGGTCGTGGCGGGCTACGTCGGCGACCCGACGATCGTGTTCCAGGCCGTGCTGGCCACCATGGTCGCGTTCGGCGCCACGCTGGCGGCGTACAAGTTCTTCAACATCCAGGTCACCGACAAGTTCCGCAAGGTCGTCACGATCTCGATGTTCGCCTTCGTCGGCGTCATGCTGGTCAACTTCGTGCTCAGCCTCACCGGCGTGCTCGAGTCCGGCGGACTGCGCGGCTTCAACACCCTCGGCCTCGTGGTCTCCGCGATCGCCGTGGTGCTCGCCGTGTTCATGCTGATCATGGACTTCGACTTCGTCGAGCGCGGCGTCGAGGCCGGCCTGCCCGAGCGTGAGTCCTGGCGCGCCGCCTTCGGCCTCACGGTCACGCTGATCTGGCTCTACATCGAGATCCTGCGCATCCTCGCGATCCTGCGCGGCTCGGACTGACACCAGCACCGCACGACGGCCGGTCACCCCTCACGGGGTGGCCGGCCGTCGTCGTTCGTGCGAGGGACGCAGGATCCTGCCTTCGCGCGCGGGAGGACGAACGATGCTGCGTCTGCGACGGGATCCCGACACGTACGCAGCATCCTTCGGCGTCGCGCTCTGAAAGGCAGAATCCTGCGTCGGGCGTGGGTCAGCGGCGGCGCAGGATGCGCGCCCAGCGACCGTCGCGGGTGACCTCGGTGCCCTCGCGCAGCGCGGCCTTCTCGGCGGCGTCGGTGAGGGACATCGTGCCCGGGGACCCGCCGAAGTGGGCCACGGCGAAGTCGCGGTCGCGCTCGCGCCACGCGGCCGCCAGCGACGGGACGAGCACCGACACCATGTTGGCGTAGCCGGTCTCGGACGGGTGGAAGCGGTCCTCGCCGAACATCACGTCGTACTTCTCGGTGAACAGCACGCCGAGCAGGCTGCCCAGCGAGACGGCGCGGCCGCCGGCGCGGACCGTGGCCACGGTCTGCTTGCGGGCGAGCGAGCGGCTCTTGCGCCGAGCGATCCAGCGCAGCGGCTGGGGGAGGGGGCGGACGGTGCCGAGGTCGGGGCACGTGCCCACCACCACCTGCGCGCCGCCGTCGACGAGCTTCTTCACGGCCGAGCCGAGCAGCCGGGTGGACTGGTAGGCGGGCACGCGGTGCGTCACGTCGTTGGTGCCGATGACGATGACCACGAGGTCGGGGTCGAAGTCGCCGGCCGCCTCGATCTGCTCGCGCAGGTCGTGGGTCTGCGCCCCCACGACGGCCTCGGAACGGATCTCGACCTGGGCGTCGAGCACGTGCGCCAGGCCGATGCCGAGCATGGCAGGAGGAGTGGCGTCGGCACGGTCCATGCCGTAGCCGACGGCTGCGGAGTCGCCGAGCACCAGGCAGCGCACGGGTTCACGGGGCAGCTCTTCGCCGTACAGGCCGTCGGCGCGCGGTGGACGCGCATCGGTGATGCCGATCGTCCGCTTCGCGACCATGAGCTCGCTGAAGATGACGCCGTAGTAGCCGGTGACGGCGGCTGCCCCTCCGATCGCGGCCTGGGACGCGATCTTGCGGGGGTTTCTCACGGAGCCATGCTAGATCCACCCGCCTGAGAGGGCCGCCCCAGAACCGGCCCGGAGGGAGTGTGGGTCCTCACACCTACGATGAGCGGCGTGAGCGTCGTCATCCCCAACTTCCGTGACGTCGGCGGTGTCGCCGGCCTCGACGGTGCCGCCGTCCGGCCCGGTCTTCTGCTGCGCAGCGGCGTGCCCGAGCCCACCGACGTCGTGCCCGACGGCACCCCGTGGCCGCCCTCCCTGGTGCTCGACCTGCGGTCCGCCGTCGAGCACGGTGGCCCCCACCCGCTCACCCCGCTGGGTCCGAGGGTCGTCACGCTCTCGCTGCTGCAGGCGCTGCGACCCGGTTGGCACGAGGACACCCCGACCCTCAAGCACCTGTACGGCGAGGTGCTCGACACCGCCGGCGAGATGCTGGCGCAGCTGGTCGACGAGGTCGCCCAGGCCGCCGCCACGGGCGGAGCCACCCTCGTGCACTGCGCGGCAGGCAAGGACCGCACCGGCATCTCCGTGGCGCTCGTGCTCAGCCTGCTCGGGGTGCAGCGCCCCGACGTCGTGGCCGACTACATGCTCACCGAGCGGGCCACCGCCGAGATCGACGCCCGGCTGCGGCACCCCGGCTCCGACCACCCGCCGGTGCCGGCCGCGTTCCTCATGGTCCCGCGCGACGCGATCGAGCACGTCATCGACCGGTGGGACGCCCACCCCGGCGGCGTCGAGGGCTGGTACACGTCGGTCGGCGGCGACGCAGGCACCCTCGACCGCCTGCGCACCGCCATGCTGTCCTGAGGACGGGCTGCTGTGGACGCGGCACGCCGCGATCGGTGCCGATCAGGGTTCGGCGAGCAGCTCGATCGCCTTGTCGGTGAGCCGGTACGCCAGCCACTCGTCCTGCGGGGTCGCGTCGAGCGACTCGTAGAACCGGATCGCGGGGGAGTTCCAGCGCAGCACGTCCCACTCGATGCGGCTGTACCCGCGCGCGGTCGCGATGCGTGCCAGCCCGATGAGCAGGCGGCGACCGAAGCCCGCGCCGCGGCGCGACGGCCGCACGTAGAGGTCCTCGAGGTGGATGCCGGGCACGCCGTCCCACGTGGAGAACGTGCGGTACCAGAGCGCGAAGCCGACCACCGATCCGTGGCCGTTCTCCACCACCAGGGCTGAGGCCGGCGGGTCGGTGCCGAAGAGCGCCTCGTACAGCTGCACGTCCGTCATCGTGGCCTGCTCGGCGGACTGCTCGTACTCGGCCAGCTCACGCACCATCGCGGCGATCGTGCTCACGTCCTCGGGGCGCGCGTCACGCACACCGGAGGGCAGCACGAGGGTCTTCATGCTCTCGAGCGTACGGGCGAAAGTCCCGGGACGGCGGAGAATGCAGGCATTGTCTTGTCCCGACGGGCGCGGTGCTCTAGGCTCAATTCGGATACCGTCGGTATCTGAGCCGTCGAGAGGACCTTCCATGACCCACTTCACCGACAAGGTCGCCGTCGTCACCGGCGCCGGCTCGGGCATCGGTCGCGCGCTCGCCGTCGAGCTCGCGCGCCGCGGCGCCGTCCTGGCCATCAGCGACGTCGACACCGCGGGTCTGGCCGAGACCCAGCGCCTCGTGGAGGCGACGGGTGCCCGGGTGCGCGGCGACGTCATCGACGTCGCGGAGCGTGAGCGGGTCGAGGAGTACGCGCAGCTGGTGGCCACCGACCTGGGCCGCGTGAACCTCGTGTTCAACAATGCCGGCATCGCCTTCACCGGCAACGTCGAGGAGATGTCGTACAAGGACGTCGAGAAGGTCATGGACGTCGACTTCTGGGGCGTCGTGCACGGCACCAAGGCGTTCCTGCCGCACCTCATCGCCTCGGGCGACGGTCACGTCGTCAACGTCTCGAGCATCTTCGGCATCTTCTCCATGCCCTCGCAGAGCGCCTACAACGCGGCCAAGTTCGCGGTGCGCGGCTTCACCGAGTCGCTGCGCCAGGAGATGGTCCTGGCCAAGCACCCGGTCAAGGTCACGTGCGTGCACCCCGGCGGCATCGCCACGAACATCGCTCGCAACGCCGACCAGGCCGAGGGGCGCGACCACGACGAGCTGGCCCGCTCGTTCGACAAGCTGGCCCGCACGTCTCCCGAGAAGGCGGCGCAGGTGATCCTTCGCGGTGTCGAGAAGGGCCGCCCCCGCGTCCTGATCGGCAACGACGCCCGTGTGCTCGACGCGGCCGTGCGCCTCCTGGGCTCGCGCTACCAGGGCGTGTTCGCCGCTGCCGGGCGCCGCGTCGGCCTTTGACCCAGACGTGCGAGGGCCCCGTCACCACACGGTGACGGGGCCCCTCGTGCGTGCTGGTCAGCCCTGGCTGATCTCGATGCGCGTGGGCTCGGTGCCCGCGTACACGCCCGCGACGCGGACGGCGAGGATCCCGGCGTCGTACGAGGCGCTGACGGCCTCGGCGGTCACGTGGCCCGGGAGTCCGAAGCTGCGCTCGAAGGAGCCGTAGCGGATCTCGCTGATGCGACGCGTGGGCTGCTCGCCGGACTCACCGGCGTTGCTCTCGGCGCGCTCGTCGCGTCGCTCGCCCTTGACGACGAGGCGGCCGTTGGTCACCTCGACCGTGACGTCGTTCGAGACGTCGATGCCGGGCAGCTCGAGGCGCACGACCACGTCGTCGCCGTCGCGGACGGTCTCGACGGCGGGGGTGAAGTCGAGGCGCGAGGTGCCGGCGCTGGGGGAGAACGCGTTCCGGACGAGCGAGTCGAACTCGGCGAAGGGATCGCGACGGGTGAAGACGGAAACGTTGCTCATGGTGTCCTCCTGGGGGGATCGTTCGGCCCGGCCACCGCGACCGGGACATCCAGCTAAACCTGAGTCTAGTCGACTCAATTCCCGTGAGTGAGTGTATGTCAGTTCGCCGTCGGCGAACAAGCGATCACGCCGGCCTGTTCGGCCACCTCGCGGTAGTCGCGCGCGAGGGTCTCGATGGTGGCGTGCGCGTTGAGTCCGCTGGGGTTGGGCACGACCCACAGCTGCGCCCCTTCCAGATCGGTCGGTTGGCGACCGGCCCGGGCGTGGCGGTCGCCGAAGGCCGTGCGGAAGCTGGTGATCCCCGCGACGGCCACCACGCGCGGACGATGGGCGCGCACCACGGAGGCCACGCGGTCACGGCCGGCGCGCACCTCGTCGTCGGTCAGCTCGTCGGCGCGGGCGGTGGGTCGGGGCACCAGGTTGGTGATGCCCACCCCTCGCCGCACGAGCTCCGGCGCGGCGAGCTCGGGCGTGGTGGCCTCGGCCGGCAGGATCCCGGCGAGACGCAGCGCGGGGTAGAAGCGGTTGCCGGGGTGGGCGAAGTGCAGCCCGGTGCGCGCCGTCATGGGGCTGGGGTTGATCCCGACCAGGAGCAGCCGCATGCCGGGACCTGCGAGGTCGGGCACCTCCGGCAGGTCGTCGAGCGGCTCGGTCACGACGCAGCGGCGACGGGCTCGTCGACGGTCTCCTCCTGGGTGCGCATCCCCAGGAGCGCCGCGAGGGTGCAGGCCACGGCCACCGCCACCATGAACGGGGCGAAGATCGTCTGGGGGCTCCACACGGTGGCGGCCCAGCCGGCCAGCACGGTCGGGACCGCCATGGCGCCGTAGGCGAGGACGTAGAACGCCGACATGACCTCGCCGCGGTGGGCGGCGGGCACGTGCTGGCTGAGGTGGCGCAGGGACCCGCCGAACGCGAGGCCGAAGAACAGGCCGACCAGCGTCGAGGCCGCCGCGATCGCCCACGCGTGGCCCCACGCGACCGCGGGCACGCACAGGACGAGCGACACCGCGGTGCCCAGGTCGCCGACGATCGCGGTCGGTCGGGCGGGCCAGCGACCACCGACCGCCTGGCTGAGTGCTGACGCCGCCGCCGACGCACCGACCACCGCGCCGCCGAACAGCACCGACGTCGCGCCGATGGCCTCCGACGCGATCCGCGGGTACAGCGACAGCAGCACGCCGAGCACCGACCACGCGGCCATGACGCCGAGGGCGGAGAACCGGAAGTGTCCGGCGATCGAGGCCGGCACGCGCGGTCGGGCGATGTTGAGGGTGGCGGCGCGGTCGTCAGTGTGCGGCTCGCGCATGCACAGCACGGCCACCAGCAGCGCGACCATGATGGCGACGAGCACGGCGTAGGGCAGCACGGTCGGCGCGGGGCCCATGTCGACGATCAGGGCCACGCCCACGAGCGTGACGGCGATGCCGCCGTTGAACACCACGCCCGTGAGGCGACCGGTGCGCTCGCCGTCGTCGGGTCGCAGGTCGAGCAGCGCGGCCGACGCGACCACCACGACGGCGCCGACGCCGAGCCCGTGCGCCACCCGCGCCGCGAGCAGCCAGGCCACGGAGTCGGCCGCGATGAAGAGCCCGAGCCCCGCCAGGATCAGCAGCACCGCTGCGATGAGCACGGGCCGGCGTCCGTAGCGGTCGGAGATCGACCCCGTGACCAGCACGGAACCGAGCGCGGCGACGGCGTAGACGGCGAAGACGACGGTGGTGGTGATGGGCTCGAAGCCCCACTCCTGCGCGTACAGCGCGTACAGGGGAGCGGGCGCACCCGACACGCCGAGCGCGACGGCCACGAGGGCGAGCAGCATGCCGAACGCCCAGCGCTGGGTCGGCTTGGTGGTGGTCACGGTGTCCTCCGCGGGCTCTCGGGCGGGTGGTCGCGGCGCGCGGAGGGGTCCATCGGCACCACTACGTCGAACACCTCCCGCGGCGTGGGCATTCCCCGCGCGTCGCCACCCGCACCCTCGCCGTCCGCGTTCTGACGCGTCGACGTCGGTTCTTCGCGCGTCGATCGACGCGGATGCGCCAGAATCACGTTCCCGGTCTGGACGCGTCGTCAGCTTCCGTCGCTGCGGGGGATCGGGGCGGAGCGGCCCAGGTCGGTGACGAGGATCCGGGCGACCCTGCGGTGGTCGTCGACCTCACCCATCCCGTCCTGCGCGATGCGCTGGACGAGTTCCTCGAGGTCCCCGCCGGAGGCCAGGCGGTGGTCCTCGTCGCACAACACCACGGCGTCACCGATCCTCTCCGTGCGTCGGCGCACTTCGACCATCACGGTCGCGGGTGCTTCGCAGACGTGGCACGTCGCACCCGTCGCGTCTCGAGCATCTGCCTCGAGTTCGAACGGGACGGACTCGTAGGACGAGGCGTAGAAAGCGCCGTCGCCCGGGAACTCGGAGTCCTCGCGTGCCACACCGTCGTTCTACACCGCGCCCGGGTCGACGCGCAGCGGATATGACGGCGTATCGAAGGGATACCGACGATCGAGCCGGTGCGCGAACGTCGGTATCCCTTCGAGACGCACGACGCGCGAGGTCGCAAGGCTCGACCGGCAGGACTCCGAGGTGACGATCCGATGAGCAACGACGCGTTGATCGCGCTGATGACGACGGGGCGCGTTCGCGTCCTCGGACGACTCCGTGCGAGCCGGGCCGAGTCCCCGGCTGGCCCGCAAACGGGCCGGCCCGGGATGCTCGGGGTCAGGCGTAGCTGACGCCCGTGGCGTGCAGCGGGCAGTAGCCGAAGGGGTTCTTCGCCAGGTACTGCTGGTGCGGCTCCTCGGCGTAGTAGTACTCGCCCAGGGGAGAGATGGCCGTGGTGATGCGGCCGTAGCCGGCCTTGGTCATCTGCTCCTGGTAGCGGTCGCGCGACTCCTCGGCCTGGCGCTGCTGCTCGTCGGTCGTGGTGAGCAGGACCGACCGGTACTGAGTGCCCCGGTCGTTGCCCTGGCGCATGCCCTGCGTCGGGTCGTGGTTCTCCCAGAACACCTTGAGCAGGTCGGCGTACGTGACCTTCGACGGGTCGAAGACGATGCGCACGACCTCGGCGTGGCCGGTGCGTCCGGTGCACACCTCCTCGTACGTGGGGTTCGGGGTGATGCCGCCGGCGTAGCCCACCGACGTCGACCAGACGCCGGGCACCTCCCAGAAGGTCTTCTCCTCGCCCCAGAAGCAGCCGAGGCCGACCACGGTCGCCTCGAAGCCGTCGGGGACGACGTCTGCGTCCAGCGGGGTCTCGATGGGGGTGCCGAGCACGCGGTGCGTGGTGCCCACGGCGAAGGGGCGGTCGGCGCGGCCGGGCAGGGCGCTCTGCGCGTCGGGGAGCTCGGTCTTGCGGGTTCCGAAGATCATCGGGTCACACTCCTTGGGTCCACGCGTGTCAACGACCGTGCGCCGTTCGCTGTTCCCGCTAGTGTCGACCGGGTGAGGGGACCCCGCAGGTGAGCACGCGTCCAGAGATCCCGGTCGGCGTCGAGATCGCGACGGCCTGGGCCTGGCGACTCCTCGTCCTGGGCGCCGCCGGCTACGGGCTGTACTGGCTGCTCAGCTTCTTCTCCGAGGTCTCCGTCCCGATCGCCATCGCGCTGCTCGGCACCGCCCTGACGATCGGCGCCGTCGACTTCCTGGAGCGCAGGGGTCTGCCGCGTCTGCTGGCCACGGCCATCGTCGTGCTCACCATGCTCTCGTTGTTCTTCGGGCTCATCGCGCTCGTGGGCCAGCAGCTCTCCACCCAGTTCTACGACCTCAAGGCCCAGGTCATCGAGGGCATCTCCCAGATCCAGGACTGGGCGCAGAACGGTCCGCTGGGACTCAGCGACAGCCAGCTCACGCGCTACGTCGACCAGGTGCAGGACGCGATCCGCACGTTTGGCGAGACCGCCGCCGTCGACCAGCTGGCCGCGGTCGGCACCACGCTGACGCACTTCGTCACCGGCTTCTTCATCGCGCTGTTCGCGTCGTTCTTCTTCCTCTACGAGGGCAACCGGATCTGGGCGTTCTTCGTGGCGCTGTTCCCGCAGGCCGCGCGCGAGAAGGTGCACACGTCGGGTGAGACCGCCTGGCACAGCCTCACCAGCTTCGTCCGCGCCACCGTGCTCGTGGCGCTCACCGACGCGATCGGCATCGCCGTCGCCGCCTGGCTGCTGGGCGTGCCCCTCGCGCTAGCGATCGGCGTGCTGGTGTTCCTCGGCGCATTCGTCCCGATCATCGGCGCGCTGCTGTCGGGCCTCGTGGCGGTGCTCGTGGCCCTCGTGGCACAGGGTCCGATCGTGGCCCTGTTCATGCTCGCGGCCGTCGTGGCCGTGCAGCAGCTGGAGTCGCACGTGCTGCAGCCCTTCCTCATGGGCCGGTTCGTGGCCGTCCACCCGCTCGCGATCATCATCGCCATCGCCGCCGGCATCACGGTCTCGGGCATCGTGGGTGCTCTCGTGGCCGTGCCGCTCGTGGCCTGCCTCAACGGCATCGTGCGCCACCTCGCCGCCGAGGCCGGTGCGCCGCTGCAGGAGGACGGACTACCCGAGGACATACCTCCCGATGCCGACACGGACGCCACGCCCGAGCCGGCCTGAGACCGTCTGCGCGCTGCACCGGAGGTAGGTGCACCGCGCTTCGTCACGGGTCGGCGGTAGGTGAGCCGCGGATACGCGGGTCGGATCCGCGGGCGTCCTGCCGCTCGACGGCATTCCGCGCGCCACCTACCTCTCACGGCCACGACCGGCGGGCGCGGAGCGTGGGGGAGCCGGTCTAGGGTGAGCAGGGTGGTGGACCTGCGAGACGTCGAGGCGGCGCGTGAGCTGATCGCGCCCGTGGTCGAGCGCACTCCCATGGCGCACTCACGGTGGCTGAGCCAACGGGTCGGCACCGACGTGCACCTCAAGTGCGAGAACCTCCAGCGCACAGGGTCGTTCAAGATCAGGGGCGCATACGTGCGCATCGCGCGGCTGAGCGACGCCGAACGTGCCCGCGGCGTGGTGGCGGCCAGCGCCGGCAACCACGCCCAGGGCGTGGCCCTCGCCGCGCAGCTGCTCGGTGCGAAGGCGACCATCTTCATGCCCGACGGCGCCGCCCTGCCCAAGATCGCCGCCACCCGCGGCTACGGCGCCGACATCGAGTTCGCCGGCACCGGCGTCACCGAGGCGCTCGTGCACGCCCAGGAGTTCGCCGAGCGCACCGGCGCCGTGCTCATCCACCCCTTCGACCACGAGGACGTCCTCGCCGGACAGGGCACCGTCGGCCTCGAGATCATCGAGCAGCTGCCCGACGTGCGCACCGTGCTCGTGCCGCTCGGTGGCGGGGGGCTGGCCGCGGGCATCGCCCTGTTGCGCGAGCGCCGACCCGACGTCTCCGTGGTCGGAGTGCAGGCCGCCGACGCCGCCGCCTACCCGACGTCGCTCGCCGAGGGCCACCCCGTCACCGGCGTGATGGGCCCGACCATGGCCGACGGCATCGCCGTGGCGCAGCCGGGACTCATCCCCTTCGAGGTGATCGCCGAGCAGCTCGACGACGTGGTGACCGTCAGCGAGGACGCCATGAGCGCCGCCCTCATCGGGCTGCTCGAGCGCGCCAAGATGCTCGTCGAGCCGTCGGGCGCCGCCGGCGTCGCGGCCCTGCTCGACGATCCCGGACGGTTCCAGGGCCCCGTGGTCCCCGTGCTGTCCGGCGGCAACATCGACGCGCTGCTCCTGCTCGACGTCATCCGCCACGGCCTGTCCGCCGCGGGCCGCTTCATGCAGCTGCGGGTGCGGTTCTCGGACCGTCCGGGCGAGCTGATGCGGCTGCTCACCGACCTCGCCGACCTGCAGGTCAACGTGCTCGACGTGGCCCACGACCGCTCCGCGGAGTCGCTCGGGGTGCGCGAGGTCGAGGTCGCGGTCCAGGCGGCCACCCGCGGACCCGACCACGCCGAGGCGTCACGTCGGCGCCTGGGCGAGCTCGGTCACCTGCTCGTCTGACGGCGTGAGCCACGAAGAGGCCCCGGGACCGTCGGGTCCCGGGGCCTCGTCGTGCCTTGTGACGCGGACTTGAGGGGCCACGTCAGGACGGGTCGATCAGAAGGGCTTGGCCTCCACGATCGAGACCGTGAGCGTCTTGCCGTTGGGCGCCTCGTAGGAGGCGTCGTCGCCGACCTTCTTGCCCAGGATCGCCGCACCGAGCGGCGACGTGGGGGAGTAGACGTCGAGCTCGACGGCCGAGTCGAGGCTCAGCAGCTCGCGCGAGCCCAGCAGGAAGCGCTCCACGTCGTCGTCGCCGGCGAACGTGACGCCGACGACCATGCCGGCCTCGACGATGCCGTCGTCGGCAGGCTTCTCGCCGACCTCGGCGCGACGCAGCATGTCCTCGAGCTGCTGGATGCGGGCGTTGGCCTTGCCCTGCTCCTCGCGGGCGGCGTGGTAGCCACCGTTCTCCTTGAGGTCACCCTCGTCGCGGGCGGCGGCGATCTTCTCGGTGATGTCGGGCATGACGACGTCCTTGAGATTCGCCAGCTCCACCTTCAGACGGTCGTACGCCTCCTGGGTGACCCAGATGGTCTCGGTGCTGGACTGAGACATGTTCGAACCTCCTGGAAAACAAGCGGAACCCCAGGCATCGAGCCTGGGGTCGAACGTGCAGCCTAGCAGTCAGTCGGTGAGTTGGCACGTCCTCAGCACGGCGGTGACGGCCTCGCGCTCGGTGCTGATCGGCACCTCGACACGCGTCCGCTCGCGGGTGCCGGCGGGCACGTCGACGGTGCGCTCGCCCACCACGGAGTGGTCGAGGGCCTGGGCGTAGACCGTGCAGCGGACGGGGACCGGATCGGGGCGTCGGACCTCGATGGTCGCGACGGTCCGCGCGGGCGACTCCACCGCGTAGCCGTGGACCTCCGCCGTGACCGGCTCGGTGTCGAGCGCCACCCACGCGGCCCAGACGATGCCCAGGGCCACCCCGACGGCGGTGACCGTCGGCCACACCCAGCGTCGCGTGGTGCGGCGGCCGTAGCGCTCGTCGAGGGTGCTCACGCCACGATTCTCCCAGGTCGGTCCTGACGGTGTCGTCCTGCCTGGTGAACCCCGTCCGCCAGGGTGGGCACCCCGGTGGAACACTGGGGCGGTGACCGAGAAGCTGCGCCTCATGCACGTGCACGCGCACCCCGACGACGAGTCGAGCAAGGGTGCCGCCTCCACCGCCAAGTACGTCGCCGAAGGGGTCGACGTCCACGTCGTCACGTGCACCGGGGGTGAGCGCGGGAGCATCCTCAACCCGCAGTTCCAGCACCCGGGCATCGAGGACGACCCCGAGCTGATCACCGAGATCCGGCGCGAGGAGATGGACCGTGCCCGCGAGATCCTCGGCGTCACGCAGGACTGGCTCGGCTTCGTCGACTCCGGTTGGCCCGAGGGCGACCCCAAGCCGCCTCTGCCCGAGGGGTGCTTCGGCCTGGTCCCCGTCGAGGAGGGCGCGATCCCGCTCGTGCGCCTCATTCGCTCGTTCAAGCCGCAGGTCCTCACCACCTACGACGAGAACGGCGGCTACCCGCACCCCGACCACATCATGTGCCACCAGGTGAGCGTCCTCGCCTACGAGAAGGCGGCCGACCCCGACTGGCACCCCGAGCTGGGCGAGGCCTGGCAGGTCAGCAAGCTCTACTACCACCTGGGCTGGAACTTCCAGAAGCTCGAGGCGATCGCCGCGGCCGTCGAGCGGCACGGCCTGGAGAACCCCTACGCCGAGCGCATGGCGAAGTGGGAGCGCAAGCCCGAGGACGAGGCCCGCCTCACCACCCGGGTGGAGTGCGCCGAGTACTTCGACGTCCGCGACGCCGCGCTGCTGGCCCACGCCACCCAGATCGATCCCGACGGCTGGTTCTTCTCCATCCCCAACGAGGTCCAGGCCGAGGCGTGGCCCACCGAGGACTACCAGCTGGTCGACTCCAAGGTCGAGACGTCGCTGCCCGAGGACGACCTCTTCGCCGGCCTGCGCTGACGGGCCTGCGCTGACGGTGCTGCGCGGACCCGGCCGACCGGCGGCGCCCGGAACGCCAGGCGTAGGCTGGGGCCATGGGTGAGTTCCTGGCGATCCTGGTCACGGCCGAGAGGCCGCGTGGCCTCGACCCGAACATCGTGCGTCCCGGCTGGCTCGCGCTCGGCATCGTCGCCGCCCTCGCGGTGGCCGTGTTCTTCCTGGCCAAGTCCTTCGCGAGGCACACCAAGAAGGCCGCCCAGCCCTGGGAGGGCGACCAGGCGGACGACGCGCCCGGCGCCGAGCGTCCCGCGTCCGACCGCGTCAACCGCGACTGACCACGTCGCGCCGGTAGCGGCGGGTGAGCCCGGCGACGCACGCCAGGACGCCGACGACGCACAGCACGACGAGCACTATGAACGGCAGGTCGGGCTGGTCGGCGGTCACCGAGTTCTCGTCCTCGTGGGCCAGGCTCACCAGCACGCCACCGGCGAGCGCGGCGAGGTAGGCCGTCGTCGTCGTGAGCCGGGCGACCGACCGCATCGAGCGAGCGTCAGCGGCGGCCGGCCGCAGCCCGACGGTCGCCACCAGCGTCGAGAGGCCGGCCACCACCGCGGTGCCGACGAGGAACACGACGTGCCTCAGCGGCTCGATCGCGTCGGCGAAGCCGTACGCGACCAGGAACACGAAGAACAGGCCGCCGCTGCCGAGGAGCACCGCGATGGCGAGCGAGGCCAGGACGGCCGTCCAGAAGTGGCGGGGCGTCATAGCCTCATCCTGGCATCCGCCGCGGTCGTCGCGTGCCCTCGTCCCTTCGTCGCGGGTGGCAGGGTGGAGGCGTGTCCAACCGTCTTGCGTCCGCGACCAGCCCCTACCTGCTCCAGCACGCCGACAACCCCGTCGACTGGTGGGAGTGGGGCGACGAGGCGCTCGCGCTCGCGCAGTCGCTCGACCGGCCGATCCTGCTGAGCGTCGGGTACGCCGCGTGCCACTGGTGCCACGTGATGGCGCACGAGTCGTTCGAGGACCCGGCCACTGCGCAGTTCATGAACGACCACTTCGTCAACGTGAAGGTCGATCGTGAGGAGCGGCCCGACGTCGACGCCGTCTACATGCGCGCCACGCAGGCGATGACCGGCCAGGGCGGATGGCCGATGACCGTGGTGCTCGCGCCGACGGGTGAGCCGTTCTTCGCCGGCACGTACTTCCCGCCCGAGCCGCGGCAGGGGCAGCCGGCGTTCACGCAGATCCTGCAGGCGCTCGCCGACGCCTGGCAGAACCGCCGCGACGAGGTGACGAAGGTCGGAGCCGACGTCCTCGAGCACCTGCGCGACGTGGTGGATGCGGGCGGATCCGCGCTCGACGCCGAGGCGCTGGACGCGGCGCAGACGGTGTTGTCGGGCCAGCACGACGACGAGGCCGGCGGCTACGCCGGGAGCCCCAAGTTCCCGCCGTCGATGGTCCTCGAGGCGTGCCTGCGGCACTGGGCGCGCACGGGCACCGAGCGCTCGCTCGAGATGGTCCGCACCACCTGCGACGCGATGGCGCGTGGCGGGATGTACGACCAGCTGTCCGGAGGCTTCGCCCGCTACGGGGTCGACCGCTACTGGCAGGTGCCGCACTTCGAGAAGATGCTCTACGACAACGCCCAGCTGCTGCGGGTCTACCTGCACTGGTGGCGGGCCGAGCTGGCGACGGGTGACGTCGAGCGGCAGGCCTTCGCCCGACGCGTCGCCACCGAGACGGCGGAGTTCCTCCTGGCCGAGCTGGGCACGCCGGAGGGCGGATTCGCGTCGGCCCTGGACGCCGACAGCGCCGACCCGCGCGGCGAGGTCCTCGAGGGCGCCTTCTACGCCTGGAACCCCAACCAGCTGATGCGGCTGCTCGGCGTCTCCGACGGGGCGTGGGCGGCGAAGCTGCTGGGCGTCACCGGTCCGGGCACGTTCGAGCGTGGGTTCTCGACGCTGCAGCTGCGCGAGGACCCCGACGACCCGGAGCGGTGGGCGCGGGTGCGCGAGACGCTGCTGTCGGCTCGTTCCGAGCGCACCCGACCTGCCCGTGACGACAAGGTCGTGGCGGCCTGGAACGCCCTGGCGGTCATCGCCCTCGCCGAGGCGGGGGTGCTGCTGGAGGAGCAGCGCTTCACCGACGCCGCCGTGCGCGCCGCCACGCTGCTCGCCGAGGTGCACCTGCGCGACGGTGGCCGCGTGCTCCGGGCGTCGCGCGACGGGGTGGCAGGGGTCCACGACGGCGTGCTGGAGGACCACGCGACGGTGGCCGAGGCGTTCGTCGCGGTGCTCGGCGTGACCGGCGACGCGGTGTGGCTCGAGCGCGCCCAGACCGTGCTCGAGCGCGTGCTCGACCACTTCGCGGCACCCGACGGCGACGACTTCTTCGACACCGCCGACGACGCGTCCGACCTGGTGGTCCGCCCGCAGGACGCGTCGGACAACGCGTACCCGTCGGGCACGTCGGCCGCAGCGCACGCGTTCGTCGTGGCCGCGGCCGTGACGGGCGACCCCCGCTACCGCGAGGCTGCCGAGCGTGCGGTGCGCTCGGCCGCGCAGCTGGGGGAGAAGCTGCCGCGCTTCGCCGGGTGGACGCTGGCCGCCGCCGAGGCCCTCGTGTCCGGGCCCGACGAGATCGCCGTGGTCGGACCCGACGCGGACTCACGCCAGGGGATGCACCGTGCCGCCCTGCTGCGCACGTCGCCGGCCGTCGTCGTCGCGTCCGCGTCGGCCGATCCTGCCGTGCCGCTGCTCGCCGACCGCGTGGCCGTCGGCGGTCGCGCCACCGCCTACGTCTGCCGCGACCACGTCTGCGCGTTGCCGGTCACCGACCACGCCCTGCTTTGAACCCCCATCGGTGGATCCTCAACCGCAGCAGCGTCGCTGAGGTTGACGATCCACCGATGGTGGGCCAGATGTTGAGGATCCACCGATGGGGGGAGGGGTGGGTCAGGCGGGGCCGACGGAGGTGACGGTGAGGACGGCCTCGCCGGCGGCGTCGCTGGCGTCGAGGTCGACGGTGGCGGAGATGCCCCAGTCACGGTGGCCCTCGGGGTCCTCGAACGTCTGGCGGACGTGCCACGTCCGGTCCGCTGCGCCGTCCGCCGCCCGGGGCCCGGCACCCCCGCCGGGCTGGATGTCGATGAACGCCGGGCCGCGGGCCGACGGGCCGGTGCCGAGGTGGTCGTACTCCTCGCGGTAGGCCGCCATGGCCTCGCGCCAGGCGTCGGCGTCCCAGCCGTCCTCGCCGTCCAGCTCGCCCAGTGCCTCCCACCGGCCCAGCGCCGCCAGCTCCACCCGACGGAACATGGCGTTGCGCACCAGCACCCGGAACGCGCGCTCGTTGGTGGTGACCGGACGGATCGTCTCCTCGCCGTCGGCCACGGCCTGCGCCCGGTCCAGGCTCGCCGGGTCGGCCGGGTTCACCAGCGACTCCCACTCGTCGAGCAGGCTCGAGTCGGTCTGGCGCACCAGCTCGCCCAGCCAGGCCGTCAGGTCGGTCAGCTCCTCCGTGCGCGCCGACGCCGGCACCGTGCGCTCCAGCGCCTTGTACGCGTCGGACAGGTACCGCAGCACCATGCCCTCCGAGCGCGCGAGCCCGTAGTCCGAGACCAGCTCGGAGAAGGTCATGGCCCGCTCGGCCATCTCGCGCACCACCGACTTCGGTCGGAGCTCGTGGTCGCGCACCCACGGGTGCCCCTGGGTGTACGTCTCGTAGGCCGCCTCCAGCAGGTCGCGCAGCGGCTTCGGGTGCTCGACCTCGTCGAGCAGCTCCATCCGCTCGTCGTACTCGATGCCGTCGGCCTTCATCTGTGCCACGGCCTCGCCGCGGGCCCGGAACACCTGGGCGGAGATGATCGGCCGCGGGTCCTCCAGCGTCGCCTCGACGACCGACACGACGTCGAGGTGGTACTCCGGGGACTCCACGTCGAGCAGGTCGAGCGTGGCCACCGCGAACGGCGACAGTGGCTGGTTGAGCGCGAAGTCGCGTTGCAGGTCGATCGTCAGCCGCAGGGTCCGCCCGTCGGCGTCGGGAGGGTCGATCCGCTCCACCACCTCGCCGGCCACCAGGGCCTCGACGATGTCGCGGACCCGGGCCTGCAGCCGCTCGACCTCGTCGGGGCGGACCACGCTCTCCTCGATCAACCGGTCGAGCGCGGCGATCGCGTCGCCGGGGCGCTGCGCGACGTCGAGGACCATAGCGTGGGTGACCTGCATGCGCGGCACGAGCGGCTCCGGCGTGCCGTTGACGAGCTTGTCGAACACGGCCTCGTTCCACGACACGTGACCCTCGGGCGCCTTCTTGCGCTGCACCTTGCGGAGCTTCTTGGGGTCGTCGCCGGCCTTGGCGATCGCCTTCGCGTTCTCGATGTCGTGCTCCGGTGCCAGGACCACCACGTGCCCGACGGTGTCGTAGCCGGCCCGACCCGCGCGCCCCGCGATCTGTGCGAACTCACGCACCTGGAGCTGGCGCTGGCGACGTCCGTCGTACTTGGTGAGCCCGCTGAACAGCACGGTCCGGATGGGCACGTTGATGCCGACGCCGAGCGTGTCGGTGCCGCACACGACCTTGAGCAGACCCTGCTGCGCCAGCCGCTCCACCAGACGGCGGTAGCGCGGCAGCATGCCGGCGTGGTGCACCCCGATGCCCATGCGGACCAGGCGCGACAAGGTCTTGCCGAACGCCGACGTGAACCGGAAGCCGCCGATGGCCTCCGCGATCGCGTCGCGCTCGGCCCGTGAGGCGAGCGCGACGCTGCTGAGCGCCTGCGCCCGCTCCAGCGCCGACGCCTGCGTGAAGTGCACGATGTAGACGGGGGACTGGCCGGTCTCCACCAGCTCGGTCACGACCTCCTGCACCGGCGACGTGACGTACTCCGTGACCAGCGGCACCGGTCGCTCGGTCGACGCCACGAGCGCCGTCTCGCGACCCGTGCGCCGGACCAGGTCGTCGCGCAGCGTCGTGGTGTCGCCCAACGTGGCCGACATCAGCAGGACCTGCGCCCGGGGGAGCTCCACGAGCGGCACCTGCCACGCCCAGCCGCGGTCGGGGTCGGCGTAGAAGTGGAACTCGTCCATCACGACGAGGCCGACGTCGGCGGCGCTGCCCTCGCGCAGGGCGAGGTTGGCCAGCACCTCGGCCGTGGCCACGACCACCGGGGCGTCGGGGTTGACCGACGCGTCGCCGGTGAGCATGCCCACGTTCTCGGCGCCGAAGACGTCGCACAGGTCGAAGAACTTCTCGCTCACCAGCGCCTTGATGGGTGCGGTGTACACGGCGCACTCGTCGCGGGCCAGGGCGCCGGCGATGGCGGCGGTGGCCACGAGGCTCTTGCCCGACCCGGTGGGCGTCGCGAGCACCACGTTGGCCCCCGAGAGCAGCTCGAGCACCGCCTCCTCCTGCGCCGGGTACAGCGTGATGCCGCGTCCCTCGACCCAGGTGCCGAACGCGTCGAAGACGTCGTCGGGCGAGGCTCCGTCGGGAACCGACAGCCCCGGGCTCACCGCTGCTGGTAGGCGAGCAGGCTGACGCCGATGTAGTGGACGATGAACGCCGCGATCGTCAGCGTGTGGAACACCTCGTGGAAGCCGTACCAGCGGGGGAACGGGTCGGGCCACTTGAAGCCGTAGACGAGGGCGCCGATCGTGTAGAGCCCGCCACCGATGACCATGAGCGCCAGCACCGCGGTGGAGGCGTTCTCCTCGAACTCGCCCCAGTACAGGACCGCCGCCCAGCCGAGCAGGATGTACAGCGGCACGTAGATCCACCGCGGGGCACCTACCCAGAACACGCGGAACGCCACGCCGGCCAGCGCGCCGCCCCACACGAGCGACAGCATGATCGTCGCTTCCTTGGTGTCGAGCAGCAGCAGGCTGAACGGCGTGTAGGACCCGGCGATGAGCAGGAAGATGTTGGCGTGGTCGAGGCGCTTCCACACGACGCGAGCCTCGTCGGACCACGTGCGCGTGTGGTACAGCGCGCTGGTGCCGAACAGCAGCAGCGCCGAGACCATGAACACGGCCACGCCGGCGCGCACGACGACGTCGTCGGCGATGACCAGCATGACGAGGAACGAGAAGAAGCTGAGGGGTGCCGTGGCAGCGTGCAGCCAGCCGCGGAGCTTCGGCTTCAGCTCGTCGAGGTTGTCGCGGATGCGGTCGGTGACCTCGTCGGTCGACGAGTGGTGATCGGTCCGGGACATGGGGGACAGAGTAGCCGTCCCGACCTGACCGGCCGGGTGTGGTGGGATGAGGATCATGGGGCTCAGTCACGTCGCCTACGGCGTCTACGAGCGCCGACTGCTCAAGCACCTGGATCCGTCCCGGATGCCGCGGCACGTCGGCGCCATCGTCGACGGGAACCGGCGCTGGGCCAAGGATGCCCGGATGGACCTCGAGCAGGGGTATCGCGCGGGTGCGGCCAAGGTCGACGAGTTCCTCGACTGGTGCCACGAGCTCGGCGTCGGGACCGTCACCTTCTGGGTGCTCTCCACCGACAACCTGCAGCGCCCCGAGGCCGAGCTGACCAGCATCCTCGACGCCGTCGAGGCGCTCGTGGGGCGTCTGGCCGACGACGGCCGCTGGCACGTGCGGCTCATCGGCAACCTGCAGCTGCTGCCCGACGACTCGTCGGCGCGGCTGGAGCGCGCGGCCGCCGCGTCGCCCGACACCGACGGCATCATGCAGGTCAACGTGTGCGTGGGGTACGGCGGTCGCCAGGAGCTGACCGACGCCATGCGCGCCCTGCTGCTGGCCGAGGCGGCCAAGGGTCGCTCCCTCGAGGAGGTCGCCTCGACGCTCGAGGTCGACCACATCGCCGACCACCTGTACACGAAGGGCCAGCCCGACCCCGACCTCGTCATCCGCACCTCGGGGGAGCAGCGACTCTCGGGATTCCTGCTGTGGCAGAGCGTGCACAGCGAGTTCTACTTCTCCGACGTGCTGTGGCCCGCGTTCCGCCGCGTCGACCTGCTGCGTGCCATGCGCTCCTACGCCGCGCGTGAGCGGCGCTTCGGCGCCTGAGGCGTCGCCGAGCCTTTCCTGCGACTGCTTCTCCCCGGCCGGGCGTTCGCTCGCCGCTGCGTCGCTGTGGCTCGTCGTCGACCTGCTCTCCGAAAGGGCCTCGACCGGAGCGGGGGGTCTCGACCCGGGTGGGTCTGCGGGGCGCGGCCACGATTCTCCCTCTGCGCGTGAATCCTCCACGATTCTTCCTTCTCGTGGACCGTGCCTCGCGAAGGAAGCATCGTGGCGACGACTCTGGCCTCGTAGGGGCAGAGATTCTCCTTCGCCGTGGAACGGTCCGCGCCAAGGGAGAATCCCTGCCCACTCACCGCGCGACGTGCCTCGGCGGACGCACGATTCTGCCTTCGCGAGCTGAAGCCCGAACGATGCTGCGTTCACGACGGGATCCGATCACGAACGCAGCATCCTTCACCCCCTCACGCACGAACGCAGAATCTTGCGTCCCCCGAGCCACGCTCCGAGAGCCCACCCGACCCCGGACCCATCCGCCGGTCGAGGCCCTTTCGGAGAACGACCCGCCTCGCAGCCACAGCGACGCAGCCGCACGGCACGACCCAGCCGGAGCAGCGCAGCCGCAGGTCGAGGCCCAACCGGAGCAGCGCAGCCGCAGGTCGACGACCCGGCCGGAGCAGCGCAGCCGCAGGCCGAAGCCCAACCAGAGCAGGGCAGCACCACCCGAGCACCCAGCCGAGGCCGCGCCGCGCGGGCACCGGAGAGTTCATCTGGGCGTTGCACGCACACCCGCGTGTCGCCACGCCCGGGGGCGGGGGCGGACGTACGTTGCGAGGGTGTTGATGCTCGCCCCGGAGCCCAGCCGCCCCACCCCCACCGAGTAGGGAAGGGCCGGCGCAGGGGCGCGCGGGTTCTTCGCAGGGAGTCAGACATGACTGTCAAGAAGAGCGTGTCCGCCGCGAACGAGTCGGCCGAGGTCGACCCCGACGTCCGCACCTACGTCCTCGACACCAGCGTCCTGCTGGCCGACCCCGGTGCGGTCACCCGCTTCCACGAGCACGAGGTCGTCATCCCCGTCGTCGTGATCACCGAGCTCGAGGGCAAGCGGCACCACCCCGAGCTCGGCTACTTCGCCCGGACGGCCCTGCGCTTCCTCGACGACCTGCGCGTCGAGCACGGCATGCTCGACGTCCCCCTGCCGATCGGGGACGAAGGCGGCAGCATCCGGGTGGAGCTCAACCACACCAACCCCGAGGCGCTGCCCGCCGGCTTCCGGCTCGGCGACAACGACACCCGCATCCTCGCCGTGGCGAAGAACCTGGCCGACGAGGGCCGTGACGTCACCCTCGTGTCCAAGGACCTGCCGATGCGCGTCAAGGCCTCGGCCGTGGGGCTGGCGGCCGAGGAGTACCGCGCCGAGCTGGCGCTGGAGTCCGGGTGGACCGGCATGCGCGAGATCGAGGTCGACGCCGTCGACCTCGACACGCTCTACGAGGACGGCAGCCTCGACGTGGCGCTGCTCGACGACGAGACCGTCCGCGACCTGCCCTGCCACACCGGGCTCGTCCTGCTCTCGGACAAGGGCAGCGGACTCGGCCGGGTGACGGCGGACAAGCGCGTGCAGCTGATCCGGGGCGACCGCGACGCCTTCGGCCTGCACGGCCGCTCGGCCGAGCAGCGGATCGCGCTCGACCTGCTCCTCGACCCCGACATCGGCATCGTCTCGCTCGGGGGCCGCGCCGGCACCGGCAAGTCGGCGCTGGCGATCTGCGCCGGCCTCGAGGCCACGATGGAGCGTCGCCAGCACAAGAAGGTCGTCGTCTTCCGTCCGCTCTATGCCGTCGGCGGCCAGGAGCTCGGCTACCTGCCCGGCAGCTCCGACGAGAAGATGGGCCCCTGGGCGCAGGCGGTCTTCGACACCCTGGGCGCGGTCGCGTCACCGCACGTCGTCGACGAGATCGTCGACCGCGGCATGCTCGAGGTGCTGCCCCTGACCCACATCCGCGGACGCTCGCTGCACGACGCGTTCGTCATCGTCGACGAGGCGCAGTCGCTCGAGCGCAACGTGCTGCTCACGGTGCTCTCGCGCATCGGCGCCAACTCCAAGGTGGTGCTCACCCACGACGTCGCCCAGCGCGACAACCTGCGGGTCGGCCGGCACGACGGCGTGGTGGCCGTCGTCGAGAAGCTGAAGGGGCACCCCCTGTTCGCCCACGTCACGCTGACCCGTTCGGAGCGGTCGCCGGTCGCGGCGCTCGTCACCGAGATGCTGGAGGACGTGGGCGTCTGAGCGACGCCGACCGGGTCGTCCGACGGCCTGGTCGCGAGGGGCGTGCCGCGCGGTCGAACACCGTCCGGCACGCCCCCTGCTGTGGCAGAGTGACCCCGTGACGAGGAGGGGAGTGTCCGCGGCGTTCATTGCTGCCGTGATGCTGCTCGTCGCCGCCTGCGCCGGCCCTGCGGAGGAGCCCGGGCCGACGACGCTGAGCTGGTACGTCGGGCCCGAGCGCGCCGACGTCGAGTCCCTCGCGGAGTCGTGCTCCGACGCCTCGGGCGGGCGGTACCGCATCGAGGTCGAGCGACTTCCCGACGACGTCGAGGATCGGCACGCCGAGCTGGTGCGACGGCTGCTGGCCCGCGACGACTCGATCGACCTGTTCAGCATGGACATGGCCTGGAGCGCCGAGCTGGCCGCCGCGCAGGTGCTCGCCCCGGTGCCCGAGGACCTCAAGCAGCCCTTCGCCCAGGACGTGGTGCCCGCCGCGCTCGAGGCCACCACGGTCGACGGCCTACTGGTGGCCGCACCGTGGACGTTCGACCCGTGGCTGCTGTGGTGGCGGGGCAACGCCGCCGAGCGGGCCGGGCTCGACACCACCAAGCCGATCACCTGGGACGACCTGCTCTCAGGTGCGGAGCTGAGCGGCCGTCAGGTGCTCGTGGACGACCCCGACGGAGAGGGTCTCGCCGCGTGGGTCAACGCCCTCGTCGTCGGTGCCGGCGGCACGCTGCTGGAGGGCGAGGGCCGCTCGCCCGACGTCGGGCTCGACTCCGCCGCGGGGCAGGAGGCCGCCGGCATCGTCGAGTACCTCGCGGAGGCCCGCCTCGGCGGCGACCCGACCGCCGACGCCGGTGCGGGCCTGGCCCGACGCGGCGGGTTCGTCGTGGCGCCCAGCTCGTTCGTCTCCGACCCCGACGTCGCCACCGTGGCGGGCGACCTGCAGTGGGCGCCGTACCCGCAGGTGGCCGACACGCCGGCGGCCCCTGCCACGGGGGCGGCGCTCGCCGTGCCGCTCTACGCCCCGAGCACGTCGCTCTCGTACGAGGCCGTCTCCTGCCTGACGTCGGCCGACTCTCTCGCGGCCCTCATGACCGGCTCCGGACACAGCGCGGCGCGCGCCACCACCTACGACGCGCAGGACGTGGTGGCCGGCTACCCGCTGGCCGACGTGACCCGACCCGCCCTCGAGACGGCGCTGGCGCTGCCACAGACGCCGTACTGGATGCGGGTCAGGGCGGCGCTCGAGAAGACCTGGACGCCGCTGTCGGCGGTCGGGTCCTCCACGCCGGACCTCTCGCAGAAGGCCGTGCGGTCCGCCGTCGCGGGAGGTCTGCCGTGAGCACCGACCGTCCCGGCCCCGACGTGCCCGACACCGACGTGCCCGACGCCGAGCAGCCCCACGGGACCGACGGGCCCGACCCGGCGAGGCCGCAGGCGGGCCCGGCCGACCACGCCGACGCCGAGCTCGTCGACGACGCGATCGAGCCCGAGGGCCACGACCTCGAGCCGATCGGGGCGCCGCCCACCCGCCGTCGCCGTCGTCGACGCCAGGGCGCCGTGCCGCCCGGCCGTCGACGCTCCGGCTGGCCGATGCTCGCGCCGTCGCTCGTGGTGCTGCTGGGCCTGACGCTGTGGCCGCTCGGCCTCGCGGTCTGGTCGTCGCTGCGGCGCTCCTCCCTGACGGTCCCGGACGACACGTTCGTGGGGCTCGACAACCTGACCGGGCTCCTCGGTGACCGCCAGTGGTGGGTCGCCGTGTCGGTCACCCTGCTGCTCGTGGCGTCCGCCGTCCTGCTGCAGCTGCTGCTCGGCTCGATCCTCGCCGCCGCCGTCCGACGGCTCGCCGTCCCGGCTGCGGTCGTGGCCGTCCTCCTGCTCGTCCCGTTCGCGATGCTGCCCGTGCTGTCGGCGACGATCTGGCGAGACGCGCTGACCACCGGTGTCGGACCGGCATGGTTCGGCTACGACGGCGGCGCCACCGCGGCGTCGGCGCTGGCCGTGGTGGGCTCGGAGGTGTGGCGGGGGACCGGCATCACGGCGCTCATCCTGCTGGTCGGCCTCGCTCGCGTGGACCTCGCGCTGCTCGACTCCGCGATCGCCGACGGCGCGACCTGGTGGCAGCGGCTGCGTCGGGTCACGTGGCCCGCGGCCGGTCCGGCCGTGGCCGTCGCGGTGCTCTACCGCTCCCTCGACGCCCTGCGCGCCCTCGAGGGCCCGCTGCTGGCCGACCCGCGGGACGGGTTGCGCACCGTGCCGGTGCTGCTGTGGGACACCACCTTCGGGGCGTTCGAGGTCGGGCTCGCGTCGGCGATCGCCGTCCTGCTCCTGCTGCTGGCCGCTCTCGTGGCCGGTGCCCTCGTCGCCGTCCTCCGGCCCGGGAGGAACGCATGAGACCCACCGTCCGCTCGCGACTCTGGGCCGCCGGCACCGCCTTCGTGGCGGGCTTCGTCATCGCCAACGTCGGGATCCTGCTCATCACCGGGGCCGACCGCTGGCTGTGGCTCGCCACGGCGGTGGTGCTCATGATCACCGGCGCCGTCGGCGTGCTCGTGGCCGACACCGGCCGGCGACTCTCCCTGTGGGCGGTCCTCGGCTTCGAGCTGTTCGTCGTGGCCACGCTCGCGCCGCTGTGGTGGGCGTTCGCGGTCGCACTCACCCCCGCCGACACGACGGCCGACTCGCTCCTGCCGGCCGACCCCCGGTGGTCGGTGTTCAGCGACGTGCTGGGGGCGGGCGTCCTGCGCGACGCTGCGCTCACCAGCGTCGGCGCCGCCACCGCCGCCACCGCGGTGGCCATGCTGTTCGCCGTCCCGGCCGCCTACGCCCTCACCCGACGTCGGGTGCGGGGAGGCCGCGCCGTGGTGGTGTCCTTCGTGGCGGTGCTGCTGGCGCCTCTCGTCGCCCTCGCCGGACCGTGGTCCGTGACGGCCGGCGACCTGGGTGTGCTCGGCTCGCGCTGGAGCGTGGCGCCCGTCCTGCTGCTCGTGGCGCTGCCGCTGGCGGTCTGGCTGAGCATCCCCGTGCTGCGGGACGCGCCGTGGTCGCTGCGCGACTCGATCCGCAGCGACGGCGCCACCCGGCGCCAGGAGCTGCGCGCCTTCGTGGTGCCGGTGCTCGCGCCCGACCTGCTCGTCGTCGCGGCCCTCGTGTGGGTGGTCGCGGCGCAGGACGCCGTCCTGGGGGCGGCGCTCGGCCCCACCGACGACTCCCGCACGCTGCCGGCGACGCTGCTGCTCGGCTCGGTCGAGCCGTCCCAGGCCGCCGCCATCGGGCTGCTGTGGCTGCTGCCCGTGCTCGCCCTCGTCGCGATCGCACCCCGTCGCGTCCGTCGTCTGATCGGAAGGGACCACCGATGACCTCCATGGAGCTGCGAGGCGTCCACCTGGACGCCCCCGACGGGACGACCGTGCTCGACGGGGTCGACCTCGTCGTCCCCGAGGGCAGCACGACGGTGCTGTGCGGGCCGGCCGGTGCCGGGAAGTCGGCCGTCCTGCGGGTCCTGGTGGGCCTGGAGGAGCACACGGAGGGCGACGTGCTCCTCGACGACATCGTCGTCAACGCGGTCGGCCCCCGGGCCCGCGACCTCGCCCTGGTGCTGCAGGACTACGTGCTGCACCCTCACCTCGACGTGCACGACAACCTGGCCTTCGCGACCCGGCTGCGACGCGGTCACGACAAGGTCGAGCTGGCCGAGCGGATCGACGAGGTGGCGGCCTTCCTGGCGCTGGACTCCCTGCTCGACGCGAAGCCGGCCGATCTGGAGCCGGCCCAGCGCCAGCGGGTGGCGATCGGCCGGGCGCTCGTGCGCGACGCCCTCGGCTACCTGTTCGACGACCCGTTCAGCGCCCAGGCCGACCGCGTGCGCACGCACGTGCGGTCGGTGACCACCCAGTGGCAGCGCGACGAGCAGCGCACGTCGCTGTTCACCACCTCGCGCGCCGACGAGGCTCTGACCATGGCCGACCGCGTGGCCGTCATGCACCGCGGCACCGTCCACCAGACCGGCACGCCGGACGAGGTGTACGCCGATCCCGACGACCTCTTCGTGGCCGCGTTCCTCGGGCAGCCGCCCATGAACCTGCTGCCGGCCACCGTCGGCGACACGCACGTGGCGACTCCCGTGACCTCCCTGCCGCTCGACGACGCCCTGCGGGCTGCGATCGGCGAGCGCACGACCGTCATCGTCGGCATCCGGCCCGAGCACTGCCAGGAGCCCTCGACCGATCCCGCCCCCGCCGCGGCGTCGGCGGGCGAGCCCCTCACGGCCGGCGCCATCGCCGCGCAGGCCGAGGCGGGTCGACAGGTGACGGTGGCCGGTCGCGTCGACGACGCGGAGTGGCGTGGCGGCACCCAGCTCGTGTACGTGGGCTACGACCTCGACGAGGACGTCGAGGTGATGCTCGAGGAGATCGAGGACCGGCTCGACTTCGACCTGTTCCAGAACTTCTTCGTGGCCGAGCTGCCCTCGACCGACCGCCGTTCCGCCGGCCAGGACGTGCAGTTCGTGGTGCCGCGCGAGCGCGTGCTGCTGTTCGACGTCGAGACCGGCGCGCGGCTCCGTACGCCGTGACCGGCCACGACGTCGGCCGGCGGGAGCCGTCGCTCGACGGACCGGACGCCTCGGCGACGCCCGACGGCGGGGGTGGCGCGGTGCGCGGACCCTCGTCGGGCGGCTGGGTGCTGCCGGTCCTGTGGGCCCTCGGGTGCACCGCGGCCTACGCCGCCCTCTCCCTGCTGCGGTTCCGCCGGTTCGAGCCGACGTCGTGGGACAACGCCATCTTCGAGCAGGCGGTGCGGGGCTACGCCGGGCTCGGCTGGCCGATCGTCGACATCAAGGGACCGGGCTTCAACATCCTGGGCGACCACTTCTCGCCCATCACCGTGCTGCTGGCGCCCGTCTACGCGGTCGTCCCGGCGGCGCAGACCTTGCTCGTGGCGCAGGCGGTGCTGCTCGGCGTCTCGGTGCTGGTGGTCGGCAGGCTGGCGTCGCGCCACGTCGGGCCGTGGGCCGCAGGTGCCCTCACCGTGGCCTACGGGCTGTCCTTCGGCGTGTCCGCGGCGGTCAGGTCGGACTTCCACGAGGTCGCGTTCGGGGCTCCGCTCCTGGCGCTCGCGGGAGCGGCCTACGTGGACCGTCGGTGGCGGGCCGTGGTCGGGTGGTCGCTGCCGCTCCTGCTCGTCAAGGAGGACATGGGGGCCACGGTCCTCATGATCGGCCTCGTGCTGATGCTGGCGGGGGAGCGCCGTCGCGGCACGCTCCTCGCGGCCGTGGGCGTGGTGGGTGCGGCCCTCGTGGTGCTCGTGGTGCTGCCGTCGGTGAACCCCGGCGGCGTGTACGACTACGCGTCCAGCGTCGGCGGCGACCGTGGCGTGCTCGCCACGCTGCTCGACGAGCCGGGCAGGAAGCTGTGGACCGTGGTGCTCACGCTCGCGGTCACCGGCTTCGCGGCGCTCGGGTCGCCGTGGGTGCTGCTGGTGCTGCCCACGTTCGCGTGGCGCTTCCTCGGCGACAACCCGTTCTACTGGGGCACCGACTGGCACTACTCGCTGCTGCTCATGACCGTCGTCGTCGTCGCGGCGATCGACACGATGCGTCGGATCCCCGTCGCTCGATGGCTCGCCGTGCCGGCTCTTGCGTTCACGGCGGTGATGCTGCCGTCGACGGCCCTGTGGGCGCTCACCGAGCCGCAGACGTACGAGGTCCCGCCCCGGGCCGAGGTGGCCCAGCAGGTCGTCGACCTGGTGCCCGAGGGCGCCTCGGTAGTGACCGACATCGGCCTCATCACCCACCTCGCGACCGACCGCGACGTGTACTGGCTGGGCACGGTCGGGAACGGCGCGATGCCCACCGGCGACCCGCAGTACGTGCTGCTCGACCAGCTGGCCGGCGTCGGCTCGCCGCCGGACGCCCGGGCCTACGCCGAGGAGACCTTCGGCGGCTCCTGGGTGACGGTCTGGGACGCCGACGGCTACCAGCTGGCCCGACGCGACTGACGCCCACCGTTCGCGGAGAGGCCCTGACTGACAGGTCCGGAGAGTGCGCGGCATCGGTGGTCGAGCAGCGCTGGCCGCGAGGTACGAGCGTGCCCCGTGCGTATCGAGACCACGGCGAATGGTTCGTGGGGGCCGGTGCCGGGTGGTCTCGACACGTCCGGTCGAGCTCCTTCGTCGCCGTCCGGACTACTCGACCACCGGTGTGGGCTCGGTGATCAAGCAGCTGCTCGGCCAGCGGTCCTCGACTCGACGCCGGGGGGAGCGTCAGGGGTGGGTCATGCTCATGACGTCGAGGGCGGCGTCGAGGTCGGGCTCGGAGAGGTCGCCACGCTCGACGTAGCCCTCCTCGAGCACGACCTCGCGGATCGTCTTGCGCTCCTTGACCGCCTTCTTGGCCACGGCCGCAGCGTTCTCGTAGCCGATGTGGCGGTTGAGGGGCGTGACCACCGAGGGGCTCGACTCGGCGAGCTCGAGGCACCGCTCGACGTTGGCCGTGATGCCGTCGACGCAGCGGTCGGCGAGGACCCGGGAGGTGTTGCCCAGCAGCCGGATCGACTCCAGGACGTTGCGGCCGATGACCGGCAGCTGCACGTTCAGCTCGAACGACCCCGACGCACCCGCGTACGTGATGGTCGCGTCGTTGCCGATGACCTGCGCGCACACCATGAGCGTGGCCTCGGGCAGCACCGGGTTCACCTTGCCGGGCATGATGCTCGACCCGGGCTGCAGGTCCGGCAGGTTGATCTCGCCGAGACCCGTGCGGGGTCCGGATCCCATCCAGCGCAGGTCGTTGCAGATCTTGGTGAGGCTGACGGCGACGGTGCGCAGCGCCCCGGACAGCTCGACGATCCCGTCCCGGGCGCCCTGGGCCTCGAAGTGGTCGGTGGCCTCGGTGATCGGCAGGCCCGTGTCGGCCGCGAGCAGCTCGATGACCCGCTGCGGGAACCCGACCGGGGTGTTGATGCCGGTGCCGACGGCGGTGCCGCCGAGGGGAACCTCGGCGGCCGACGGCAGGGCGCGCTCGATGCGGGCGATGCCCTTGCGCACCTGGGCCGCATACCCGGCGAACTCCTGGCCGAGGGTCACGGGGGTGGCGTCCATCAGGTGCGTGCGGCCGGACTTCACGACCTCGGCGAACTCGTCGGCCTTGCGCTCGAGCGACTGCGCGAGGTGGTCGAGGTCGGGCAGCAGCTCGTTCGCGACCGACGCGGTGGCCGCCACGTGGATCGAGGTCGGGAAGACGTCGTTGCTGGACTGCGACGCGTTGACGTGGTCGTTCGGGTGCACGTCCTTCCCGAGGGAGCGCGTGGCGAGGGTGGCGATGACCTCGTTGGTGTTCATGTTGCTCGACGTGCCCGACCCGGTCTGGAACACGTCGATCGGGAACTGGCCGTCGTGGGCGCCGGTGGCGACCTCGGCCGCGGCGGCGACGATCGCCTCGGCGACGTCGGCGTCGAGGATGCCCAGCTCGGCGTTGGCCTTCGCGCAGGCGCCCTTGATCTGGGCCAGGGCCTTGATCTGGGCGGGCTCGATGGGCGTGCCGGAGATCGGGAAGTTCTCGACGGCGCGCTGCGTCTGGGCTCGCCAGAGGGCGTCGGCGGGCACCTTCACCTCGCCCATGGTGTCGTGCTCGATGCGCCAGGTCGTGTCGGTCTCGGTCATGCCTCCACGCTAGCGCGGACCCGCGCAGGGGCTACTCGGCCGAGCGGACCCGCAGCCCGGAGACCGGGACGGTCACGGTGCCGGACGGGTCGGTGAAGAAGTCGTTGCCCTTGTCGTCGACGACGATGAACGCCGGGAAGTCCTCGACCTCGATCTTCCAGACCGCCTCCATGCCCAGCTCGGGGTACTCCAGCACCTCCTGGCTGCGGATGCAGTCCTGGGCCAGACGGGCGGCCGGGCCACCGATGGAGCCCAGGTAGAAGCCGCCGAACGCGTCGCACGCCTCGGTGACCTGCTTGCTGCGGTTGCCCTTGGCGAGCATGACCAGGGAGCCACCGGCCTCCTGGAAGCGGCGCACGTAGGAGTCCATGCGGCCGGCCGTCGTCGGACCGAACGACCCGGACGCCATGCCCTCGGGCGTCTTGGCCGGTCCGGCGTAGTAGACGGGGTGGTCCTTCAGGTACTGCGGCATCGGCTTCCCGGCGTCGAGCAGCTCGGCGATCTTGGCGTGCGCGATGTCGCGGGCCACGACGAGCGGACCGGTGAGCGACAGCCGCGTCTTGACCGGGTACTGCGACAGCTGGGCGCGGATCTCGTCCATCGGTCGGGTGAGGTCGACCTGCACGACCTCGCCGCCGCTGATGTCCTCGGCCACGCCCGCGTCGGGCATGTACTGCGCCGGATCGGTCTCGAGCTGCTCGAGGAACACGCCCTCGGGGGTGATCTTGGCGCGGGCCTGGCGGTCGGCCGAGCAGGAGACGGCGATCGCCACGGGACAGGAGGCGCCGTGGCGCGGCAGCCGCACGACGCGGACGTCGTGGCAGAAGTACTTGCCGCCGAACTGGGCGCCGATGCCGAACGACTGCGTCAGCTCGAAGACCTGCTGCTCCAGCTCGACGTCGCGGAACCCGTGCGCGCTCATCGAGCCCTCGGTGGGCAGCTCGTCGAGGTAGTGCGCCGACGCGTACTTGGCGGTCTTGAGCGCGAACTCCGCCGACGTGCCGCCGATGACGACCGCCAGGTGGTACGGCGGGCAGGCCGCGGTGCCGAGGCTCTTGATCTTCTCGTCGAGGAACTCCAGCAGCCGCGTGGGGTTCAGGATCGCCTTCGTCTCCTGGTACAGGAACGACTTGTTGGCCGACCCTCCGCCCTTGGCCATGAACAGGAACGAGTACTCGGGGGTGGGCTTGGTGCCCGGCGTGGAGTACAGCTCGATCTGCGCCGGCAGGTTGGTGCCGGTGTTCTTCTCCTCGTACGTGGTGAGGGGAGCGAGCTGGCTGTACCGCAGGTTGAGCGTCGTGTAGGCGTCGTGCACGCCCCGGCTGATGGCCTCGGCGTCGTCGGCGCCGGTGAGGACGCCCTCGGACTTCTTGCCCATGACGATCGCGGTGCCGGTGTCCTGGCACATGGGCAGCACGCCGCCGGCGGAGATGTTGACGTTCTTCAGCAGGTCGAGCGCCACGAACCGGTCGTTGCCGGAGGCCTCCGGGTCGTCGATGATGCGCCGCAGCTGGGCGAGGTGCGCGGGCCGCAGGTAGTGGCTGATGTCGTGCATCGCCTCCGCGGTGAGCCGGCGGATCGCCTCGGGCTCCACGTGCAGGAAGGTGCGGGTGCTGCCGTCCGGCAGGGTGACCTCGGACGTCGAGACACCCTCGGTCGTGACGAGGCGGTACGGCGTCTCGTCGGGCCCGGTCGGGAGCAGGTCGGTGTAGAGGAAGTCTGCGGCTGCCACGGGGCGACCATAGCGTTCCGGCTCAGCGGGCGTGGCCGGTGAGGACCCAGTAGTGCTCGGCGCGGCCCTGGAGGTCGACGGGCACGGCGACGGCGCGGACGTCGTCGAGCACCTCGCCGAGCCGCTCGCGCAGGGGCGCGGAGTCGGCCATCGACCACACGGCCAGCGTCCCGCCCGGCCTCAGTGCACGGGCGCACGTGCGCAGCCCGGTGGCGTCGTAGACGGCCGCATTGGCGTCGTGCACGAGAAAGTCCGGCCCGTTGTCGACGTCGAGGAGCACGGCGTCGAGCGACGCCGCGGGCTGGGCCGTGACGACGTCGAGCACGTCGCCGACCACCACGGTGCAGCGCGGGTCGTCGAGCACGTCGGGACCGGCGCCGGCACCGTCGCGCACCGCCCGGACCACGCCGTCGTGCAGCTCCGCCACCACCAGCCGCTCGACGCGTCGACCACCCTCGGCCGCGAGCAGCGCGCGGGCGGTGAACCCGAGTCCCAGGCCTCCGACGAGCACCTCGCGGGCTCCGGCGTCGAGCGCGTGCTCCGCGAGCACCCGCTCGGAGGAGGTCTCGACGTCGTCCATGACGAACACGCCGTTGACGCGCAGCTCCGTGGCACCGTCGGCCCGCGTCCGCACCACCACCTCGTCGTCCACGTCGGCCAGCCTAGGACGGTCGTCGCGGGCCGGGGTGTCGGTGGTCGGGGCTAGCGTCGCGGTCATGACGCACACCCACCACGGCATCGACTACGTCGAGCTCCCGGCCCCGGACCTGCAGGCGGCGAAGGCCTTCTACGGTGCGGCCTTCGGGTGGTCCTTCACGGACTACGGCCCGGCCGACGACCCCGCCTACGTCGGGATCCAGGCGCTCGACGGCGACGGTGAGGTCGGCGGACTCGACCCGTCCGGGACCCCGGGGACGAGCGGTCCGCTCGTGCAGATGTGGTCGGCCGACCTCGAGGCCACGCACCGCGCGGTCCTCGACGCCGGCGGCTCGGTGGTCGACGACATCTTCGCCTTCCCCGGGGGGCGGCGGTTCCACTTCACCGATCCCGCGGGCAACCAGCTCGGGGTGTGGAGCGAGTCCTAGGACGCGTCAGCGCCGGGACGACGCACGGTCGGCCGTGCGCACGACCGCGTCGATGATCGTGTCGTAGAGCTGGCTCGGCAGGTCGTGGGCCATGCCGGCGATCTCGAGGTGCTCCGAACCCTTGAGCGCGGCCGCCGTGGCGCGGCCGCCGGAGCGGTGCACGAGCGGGTCCTTCAGGCCGTGGATCACGGTCGCCGGCACGTCGAGCGCCTCGAGGTCCACGGTGCGGTCGGGCTGCGTGAGGATCGCCATGAGCTGGCGCGTGACACCGCCGGCCGACCAGCCGCGGTCGTACGTCTCGTAGGCGCGGTTGCGGGCGAACTCCTCGTCGGTCGGGAAGTCCGGCGACGAGATCATCGACGTGCCGCGCAGGGAGCGGGCCACGTACTCGTCGCGGGTGTGGCCGGCCTTGCTCAGCAGCGCCGGGAGGATCTTGGGGTTCTGGTAGCCGACGGTGCGCTTCCCGGTGGTCGACATGATCGACGTCAGCGACAGCACGCGGTCGGGCTCGGCCACGGCCATGGTCTGCACGATCATCCCGCCCATCGACACGCCCACGACGTGCGCGGCGTCGATGCCGAGGTGGTCGAGCAGGCCGAAGGCGTCGGTGGCCAGGTCGCCCATGGAGTACGGCGCCTTCGCCAGGCCCGCCACCGCCTTGAGGATGTCGATCCGGCTGACCCGGTGCTGGCGCAGCTTGGTGGAGCGGCCGGTGTCGCGGTTGTCGTAGCGGACCACGAAGTAGCCGCGGGCCACCAGGCGCTCGCAGAACTCGCTGTCCCACCAGCCCATCGGACCGCCCAGGCCCATGACGAGCAGGACGGGTGGATCGCCCGGGTCACCGAACGTCTCGAAGCAGAGGTCGATGCCCGAGGGCAGGTGCGCGAACTGTTCTCCAGAACCGGCCATGGACCCGATCGTACGGTTTCGGGACCAGCCGAGCGCGTGGAACCGTCGCGCGCCCGGACCGCCGGGCGGCCGGTCTAGGGTCGGTCCATGGCCACTCCGGAGGAGATCGTCGCGTTCGCCGAGGCCGAGCCGCCGCCCGGCGCAAGCCCCTGGGTCGGTGGTGCGGGACCGGGCCGCGAGGTGGCGGTCGTCGACCCGGACCCGACCTGGCCGGAGCAGGCGGCCGGCCTGGTCGCGACCGTGCGCGCGGCGCTCGGGCCGACCGCCGTGAGCCTCGAGCACGTGGGGTCCACGTCGGTGCCCGGGCTCCCGGCCAAACCGATCATCGACCTGCTCCTGGTGGTGCCCGATCCCGCCGACGAGGACGCCTACGTCCCGGCGCTGGAGCAGCAGGGCTTCGTCCTGACGGTGCGCGAGCCGTGGTGGTACGGGCACCGCCTGCTGCGCCACGGTCGGCCGCGCACCAACCTGCACCTGTTCGAGCGCGACTCGGCCGAGGCGGAGCGGATGCTGATGTTCCGCGACTGGCTGCGCAGCCACCCCGACGACCGAGAGCTGTACGCCACCGCCAAGCGGGTGGCAGCGACGGCCGCGGCCGAGGCGGGCGAGCACGTCATGCAGTACAACGCACGCAAGCAGACGGTGGTGCGGGAGATCTACGCGCGGATCTTCGCCGCCGCGGGCCTGCCCCGACCCCGCTGACGGCACCTCACGGGCGGCGGAAGAGCGCGGTGAGGAGGAACTCCTCGCCGAACAGCGCCGTCTCCGGGCCCTGGGCCATCATCGGCCGAGCCTCGACGGGCTCGAGGTCCTGGAAGATCCAGCGCAGCGACTCCGGCGTGAACGCCAGCCCGCCCTCGAGCCCGCCGCGCACGTACAGCTCGGCGTCCGGCACGCTCGTGCCCATCCGCCCGTCGGCGAAGCAGACGACGCCGAGGACACCGCCCGGCGCGATCACGCGGTCGAGCAGGCGCAGGTAGGCGATGCGTCGGTGCGGGGGCAGGTGGTGCAGGCATCCGGAGTCGTAGACGAGCTCGTACGGTCCCGTCAGGGCCGCGCCGGCCTCGCCGAGTGCGTCGCCGACGTGGAAGCGCGGTGCTGGTCTCTGGGCTGGCTCTCGGGCTGGCTCCTGGTCGGGTGCGTGCTCGCGGGCCCACGCGACGGCGGTCTGCGACAGGTCGATCCCGTCGACCTGGAAGCCGCGCGACGCCAGGTGGCGGGCGTTGCGCCCTGCGCCGCAGCCCAGGTCGAGCGCGCGGCCCGGAGGAACCAGCCCGGCGTCGAGCCAGGCGACCAGGTTCTCGTCGGGCTTGTCGACGAAGAACGGCACCGGGCGCGACCGGTCGGCGTAGAAGTCGTCCCACCAGGACCGGCCCGCCCCGTCGGACCACCGGTCGGCGGTCGACTCGAACAGGGTGTCCATGAGGGCCAGCACGTCGTCGACGCTGCGCACGTGGCGAGCGCGTCCCTCGTCAGACGTCTCCACGGATCCCCCGATCGTCGGCCACGCTGCGTTCGGCGCAGGCTCAGTGCTCGTAGTCGATCGACGAGTAGGCCTTGAGCTTCGTGAGCTGGTGCTCGCTGGTGATCTTGCGGATCGTGCCGCTGCGCGAGCGCATGACGATCGACTCGGTGAACGCCTTGCCGGCCGAGTAGCGCACGCCGGACAGCAGCTCGCCGTCGGTGATGCCGGTGGCCACGAAGAAGCAGTCGTCGGCGACGACGAGGTCGTCGGTGAGCAGCACACGGTCGAGGTCGTGGCCGGCGTCGATCGCACGCTGCCGCTCGTCGTCGTCGGTGGGGGCGAGGCGGCCCTGGATCACGCCGCCGATCGCCTTGATCGCGCACGCCGTGATGATGCCCTCGGGCGTGCCGCCGGTCCCGACGAGCAGGTCGACGCCGGAGTCGGGCTGCACGGCCACGATGGCCCCGGCGACGTCGCCGTCGCTGATGAACTTGATGCGCGCGCCCGCGTCGCGGATCTGCTGCGTGAGGTCGGCGTGGCGGGGTCGGTCGAGCACGCAGACCGTGACGTCGCTGTTGCTGATGCCCTTGGCCTTCGCCACGCGGGCGATGTTCTCGGCCACCGGCAGGCGGATGTCCACCGCGTCGGCGGCCTCGGGGCCCGCCACGAGCTTCTCCATGTAGAAGACCGCCGACGGGTCGTACATGGAGCCGCGGGGAGCGACGGCCATGACCGCGATGGCGTTGGGCATGCCCTTGGCGCACAGCGTGGTGCCGTCGATCGGGTCGACCGCGACGTCGCACTCCGGGCCCGTTCCGTCGCCGACGTGCTCGCCGTTGAACAGCATGGGGGCTTCGTCCTTCTCGCCCTCGCCGATGACGACGACACCGTCCATCGCGACGGTGTTGATGAGGCTCCGCATCGCGTTGACGGCCACGCCGTCGGCGCCGTTCTTGTCCCCGCGCCCGACCCACCGGCCGGCGGCCATGGCGCCGGCCTCCGTGACTCGGACGAGGTCCAGGGCGAGGTTGCGGTCCGGGGCTTGGGCGGCGGGCTGCAGGCTGTCCACGAGTGCACCCTACCGGCGACGGGCGTCGATCAGAGCCCGTGGACCTGGACCTCGCTCGCCTTGACCACCAGGTGGACGCGTCGGCCGGGCTCCAGTCGCAGCTCGGCGACGGCGTCGACGGTCACGTCGGCGCTCACGACGTCGGTCCGCACGAGCGCGCGACGGCCGCGCGGCTCGACCGCCGTGACGGTGGCGGGCCACACGTTGCGCGGGCTCCCGACGGGTGCGTCGAGGTGCACCGCGACCGCCGCCGGGTCGAGGACGGCCACGGCCGGGCTGCCGTCGGTCAGCGCGGCCGTGGCGGCGTGCACCACGAGCCCGTCGTCGCCGTGCAGGCCCGGGCCGGTCGCGGTCCCGCGCACCAGGTTGAGTCCGGCGAGGTCGGCGGCGAACCTGCTCCGTGGCTGCTCCAGGACGCGAGCCGTGGGGCCGACGTCGACCAGGCGACCGTCCTCGACGACCGCGAGCCGGTCCGTCAGCAGCAGGGCGTCGAGCACGTCGTGGGTGACCAGGACGGCCGTCCCGCCCTCCTGTCGACGTCGGCGAAGCACCTGCGCGAGCGCCGAGCGCAGCAGCGGAACGGTGCCCGCGTCGAGGGCGGCCATCGGCTCGTCCAGCAGGAGCAGACGCGGGTCGGGGGCCAGCGCCCTGGCCAGGGCGACCCGAGCGGCCTGCCCGCCTGACAGGGTGCCGGGCCGGCGGTCCGCCAGGTCCGCGCAGCCCAGCTCGCCGAGATGGTCGCGGGCGGTCTCCCGTGCCGCGGCCCTCGAGGCCCCCGCGCTGCGCGGCCCGAAGGCCACGTTGTCGAGGACGCTGAGGTGGGGGAACAGCAGCGGCTCCTGCGCCAGCAGGCCGACGCCGCGCTCGTGCGGGGCTCGCCACGTGCCGGAGGTGGTGTCGAGCAGCACCTCGCCGTCGACGACCACGCGTCCGTGGTGCGGACGCAGCGTGCCGGCGAGCGTGGCGAGCACGGTCGACTTCCCGGCACCGTTGGGCCCCACGAGGCCCAGGGTGGTGCCCGGCTGGACGTCGAGCTCGAGCGTGACGCCGCGGTCGGGGGCGTCGACGACCAGCTGCACGCTCACAGCGAGGACCCCCGTCCGCGGACCAGCGCGATCACGGCCACCGCCGCGACGACGAGCAGCAGCGACAGCGCGACGGCGGCGTCGGGATCGGTCTCGCGCTGCAGGTAGATCTCGAGCGGCAGGGTGCGCGTGACCCCCTGCAGGCTGCCGGCGAAGGTGATCGTGGCGCCGAACTCGCCCAGGGCACGGGCGAACGCCAGCACGGCGCCGGAGAGGAGGCCCGGGAGCACGAGAGGGACGCTGATCCGGCGCAGGACCGTGGTGGGGCGTGCCCCGAGCGTCGCGGCCACCACCTCGTAGCGGCGGCCCGCCGTGCGAAGGCTGCCCTCCAGGCTGATCACCAGGAACGGCAGGGCGACGAACGTCTGCGCCAGCACCACCGCGGTCGTGGAGAACGCCACCTGGATGCCCAGCACGTCCAACGACTCGCCGAGCAGTCCCCGCCGACCGAACGTGGCCAGCAGTGCGATGCCACCCACGACCGGCGGCAGCACCAGCGGCAGCAGGACGAGCGCGCGCAGGAGCGCTTGGCCGGGGAACCGGGCGCGCGCCAGGACGAAGGCCATGGGCACGCCCAGCACGACGCACAGCACCGTTGACACCGCCGCCGTCCGCAGGCTCAGCCAGAGGGCCGACCGCGCCGACTCCGACGTCAGCAACGACGGCAGGTCGGCCCACTCGACGCGGGCCAGCAGGGCCACGAGCGGCAGCACCACCAGGGCCGCGCCGGCCGCAGCGGGCACCCAGATCCAGCCGGGCAGGTCGCCGGAGGTGGGGGAGCGGTCCTCGCGGGCCCGGCCCGCCTCACACCGCCCCGCGGTGGCCTGCGCGGGAGTCGGTGTGGTCACGGCGGGCCGAAGCCGGCGTCGTCCAGCACCTTCTGACCCTCGTCGCTCGTGACCCACTCGATCCAGTCCTGGGCGAGCCCGGGCTGGCGGGCGTCCGCGAGCGCCGCGATCGGGTAGGTGTTGACCACGTCGTCGGCGCCGGGGACCTCGACGGTCTCGACGTCGTCGCCCGCGGCCTCGGCGTCCGTCACGTAGACCAGGCCCGCGTCGGCCTCGCCGGCCGCGACCTTGGCCAGCACGTCGGTCACCGACTGCTCCTCGCTGTCGGGAGCCAGCGTGACACCGGCCTTCTCCGCGAGCTTCTCGGACGCGGCGCCGCACGGCACCTGGGGCGCGCAGACCACGACGTCGAGGTCGGGGTTGCCCAGGTCGGCCAGCGAGGTGACGTCGCCCGGGTCGTCCGGAGGGGTCACGATGACGAGCGTGTTGGTGGCGAAGGCCTCCGGCTCGCCCTCCACGAGGTCCTCGTCGACCAGCGTCGTCATGTTCCTCTCGTCGGCCGAGGCGAACACGTCGGCGGGGGCACCCTCGGCGATCTGCGCGGCGAGGTCGGACGACCCGGCGAAGCTCAGCTCCACGGTGACGCCCTCGTTCTGCTCCTCGAAGCGGTCGGCGAGCTCGGTGAACGACCCCTTCAACGAGGCCGCCGCGAAGACGGTGAGCGTGCTGTCGACGTCGGCCCGGGGGTCCACGGCGTCGCTGTTGCCGCAGCCGGACAGGCCCAGGGCGAGGGCCGGGACGAGCAGGGCGAGACGCTTCACGGTGTGACCTCCAGCGAGACGTTGGTGGACTTGACGGTGGCCCAGGCGATGGCGCCGGGCTCCAGGCCGAGGGCGTCGACGGACTCGCGACTGACGAGGGAGACCACGCGGTAGGGCCCGCAGACGAGCTCGACCTGGGCCATCACGGTGTCGGCCGTGACCCGGGTGACGATGCCGCGCAGCCGGTTGCGCGCGCTCGTGTGCTCGGGTCCGTGGTCGGGGGTCGCCGCGTGGTCGGCGGCGAGCCTCGCGAGGTCCACGCCCTCGATGCCGGCCCGGCCGTCGACGTCGACCGGGTTGAACCGGCCCTGCTGCTGCCAGCGTCGTAGGGTGTCATCGCTGACGCCGACGAGCGCGGCGGCGTCGGAGAGCCTGTGCACGACCATGCCGGGCAGCCTAGCCGCACTCGCGGCCGAATACCGACGAACAAGCCGCAGGTGCGGCAGGAAAGAGCAGGGGAGGACGCATGGCCGGCTCCAGTCGGGGCAATCCCAAGCTGGGGGACATCCTCCGCTCCGTCGGAGTTCTCGGCGCAGCCCTGCTGTTGGTCTGGGCCGCGACGCAGTTCCTGTTCGGCAACACGCCCGACACCCCCGACGTGCCCGAGGTCGACTACGCCGCGGTGCTGCCCGGCGCCGAGCGCGAGACCGGGGCCGACCTGTTGGCGCCCACGTCGCTGCCGGAGGGCTGGAAGGTCACGTCGTCGCGGGTGCGCGACGGCGTGTGGAGCCTGGGGACGCTGACCGCCGACACCGACTTCATCGGCCTCACGCAGGCGCCCGAGGGCGAGGACGCCGCCGTCGACGAGTACGCCGAGGGCAGCGAGCGGGCGGACGACGTGCAGGTCGGTGGCCAGACCTGGACCCGCTGGACGTCACCGGGTGGCGAGACCACCTACTCGCGCGAGGTGGACGGCCCCGAGCAGCGCACCACCGCCGTCGTGACCAGCGACGTGGACCGCGAGACGCTCGAGCGCTACCTGGCCTCGCTCTCCTGAGCGGGAGGGGCGCCGGGTCAGGCCTCGTCGTCGTCGCCGTCGTGCCCGGCGGCGCGGTCCAGCCGGGCGCGGGCACCGTCGAGCCACCGCTGGCAGACGGCCGCCAGGTGCTCGCCGCGCTCCCACAGGGCCAGCGACTCCTCGAGGCCGACGCCACCGTTCTCGAGCCGCTGGACGACGCTGACCAGCTCGTCGCGCGCCTGCTCGTAGGAGAGCTCCTGCCCGTCAAGTTCCGTCTCGGGGGCGGGGTCAGTCGTCATGGCGGGTCTCCTCGGTGCGGTCGGTGGTGACGTGCGCGCTGCCGTCGGCCAGGCGCACGACGAAGGCGTCGGGCACGTCGTGGACCGACGTGAGCACGTGCCCGTCGGCGGTCTGGGCCACGGCGTAGCCGCGCTCGAGCGTGGCCAGGGGCGAGAGCGCCCTGACCCGCGCGAGGTGGTGGCCGACGGCGTCGCGCTCGCGATCGAGCCGGTGCCCGAGCGCCCGGTGGGTGCGTTCGCGCAGGTGCACCAGGGCGTCCTCCTGGGCATCGACGAGCGTGAGCGGCGCGGCGAGCACTGGGCGGGAGCGCAGCTGGGCCAGCGCGTGCGCCTCGTGCTCGACGAAGCCCGAGACGGCCCGGCGCAGGCGGGCGCGGGCACCGGCGAGCCGGTCGTTCTCCTCGGCGGCGTCGGGGACGACCCGCTTGGCGGCGTCGGTGGGAGTGGACGCGCGGACGTCGGCCACGAGGTCGAGCAGCGGGGTGTCCTGCTCGTGGCCGATGGCACTCACCACCGGCACGCGGCAGGCGTGGACGGTGCGCACCAGGGCCTCGTCGGAGAACGGCAGGAGGTCCTCGAGCGACCCGCCGCCGCGCGCGACCACGATGACGTCGACCTGCGACGCGAGCTCCTCGACGGCGGCGGCCACGGCACGGGCCGAGCCGCTGCCTTGCATGAGGGCGTGCCGGACCTCGAACGTCACCCCGGGCCAGCGCAGCCGGGCGTTCTCGAGCACGTCGCGCTCGGCGGCCGAGGCGCGACCGGTCACGAGCCCGACGGTGCCGGGCAGGAACGGCAGCGGCTTCTTGAGCCGGGCGTCGAACAGGCCCTCGGCAGCCAGCAGCTGCTTGCGGCGTTCGAGCTGGGCCAGCAGCTCGCCCTCGCCGGCGGGCCGGATCTCGCGGATCTGCAGCGTCAGCGACCCGTTGGGCTCGTAGAACTCCGGCTTGGCGTGCACGACCACCCGCGCGCCCTCGGTGACCGGGGCGGGGGACGCATCGAGCACCGAGGCGTGGCAGGTGGCCCGCACCGAGAGGGTGGCGCGCAGGTCGCGCAGGACGAGGAAGCAGATGCCGGGGCGACGGGTCAGCTGGGCGACCTCGGCCTCGACCCACACCGGCCCGAGCCGGCCGACCCACTGCCCGATGAGCGTGGAGACCTGGCGCAGCGGCGCGGGGGAGTCCGCGCTCGTGTCCAGGCCCATGGCCCACACCCTAGGAGGTCCCCCCGACGCGCCGTGCCACCCACGGCCTCCCCGTCCGGCTCCGTCGGAGGTAGGTGAGGCACCGAACGGGCCGTCAGAGGTAGGTGAGGCACCGAACGGGCCGCCCGGAGGTAGGTCTGGCACCTCATCGACCGCCGATGGGGTGCCAGACCTACCTCCCGGGCCGGAGGGAGGCGGCGGACGTCCTCGACGTCTGCCCCCGGTCGTTACGATGAGGTCATGACGACCAACGTGCACCTCGGCATGCCCCCCGTCGGCGGGAGCGTCCTGCTCGCCGACCCGCGCGGCTACTGTGCGGGCGTCGACCGCGCCGTCATCACGGTCGAGAAGGCGCTCGACCTCTACGGTGCGCCCGTGTACGTCCGCAAGCAGATCGTGCACAACAAGCACGTCGTCAACACGCTGGCCGACCGCGGCGCGATCTTCGTCGAGGAGCTCGACGAGGTGCCCGAGGGCGCCACCGTGGTGTTCTCCGCCCACGGCGTGTCGCCGATGGTGCACGCCGAGGCGGCCGAGCGGAGCCTCAAGACCATCGACGCCACCTGCCCGCTGGTCACCAAGGTGCACCACGAGGCCCGCCGCTTCGCCGCCGACGACTACCGCATCCTGCTCATCGGCCACGAGGGCCACGAGGAGGTCGAGGGCACCGCGGGCGAGGCCCCCGAGCACATCACGCTCGTGCAGAGCCCGGCCGACGTCGACGACCTCGAGTTCCCCGAGGGCACCAAGCTGTCGTGGCTGTCGCAGACCACCCTGAGCGTCGACGAGACCATGGAGACGGTGCGCCGGCTGCGCGAGAAGTTCCCGCAGCTGGAGGACCCGCCGTCCGACGACATCTGCTACGCCACGCAGAACCGTCAGGTCGCGGTCAAGGAGATCGCCAAGGACGCCGACCTGGTCATCGTCGTCGGCTCGTCGAACTCCTCGAACTCGGTCCGCCTCGTCGAGGTCGCGCTCGAGGCCGGCGCCAAGGCGTCGTACCGGATCGACGACATCAGCGAGATCGACGAGGCCTGGCTCGACGGCGTCGAGACCGTGGGCGTCACGTCCGGCGCCTCGGTGCCCGACGACCTCGTGCAGGACGTGCTGACGTACCTGGCCGAGCACGGCCACCCCGACGCCGCCGCCGTCCGCACCGCCGACGAGACCCTCACCTTCGCCCTCCCGCCCGAGCTGCGCAAGGACATGAAGGCCGCCGGCCTCGTCTGAGCGGTCCCACGATTCCCATCACTTGATGGGAATCGCCCACTTACCTCGGTGTTCCCTCCATGGTGAGTGGGGGAGAACCATGGTGAGTTCGTGATTCCCATCAGGTGATGGGAATCGCCAGCCCGGGCCGGCGCGCTCAGCGCCGCCGGTCGGGCTTGACGACCAGGGCGGTGCCGCCACCGCGGCGCTCGGGCTCGGCGACCGCGGTGAGCCGACCGCGCCGGTCCTGCTCGATCGCGGCGGCCGCGCCGATCTCGGCCTGCGAGGTGAAGGCATCACCCGACGGCGTGAGCTGCTGGCCGAACGGGGCGAGCAGCGAGCCGTACTGCTCGATGAACGCGGGCTCGGCGGGCGTCACCGCGACGTTGCGCTGCGATGCCCGCGGCGCGGCCACGGCCTGGGGCAGGGTCATGCCGAGGTCGATCCGGTTCACCAGCACCTGCAGCACGGTCGTGATGATGGTGGCGCCACCCGGCGAGCCGACGACGTACTTCACCCGGCCGCGGTCGAGCACGATCGTCGGCGACATCGACGACCGAGGACGCTTGCCCGGCTCGATGCGGTTGGGGTCCTTCGGGTCGTAGACGGCCGTGAAGTCGGTCAGCTCGTTGTTGAGCAGGAAGCCGCGGCCGGGCACGGTGATGCCCGACCCGCCGGTCTGCTCGATCGTGAGCGTGTACGAGGCGGCGTTGCCCCACCGGTCGACGACGGACAGGTGCGTGGTGGAGATGTTCTCGGTGTCGGGCTTCTCCTCGTTGGCCACGGTCTCGCAGCCCTTGCCGTCCAGCGCGCCGGCGGCGACGGGGCGGGTCGACGCCTTCGTGGGGTCGATGGTGCAGGCCCGCGCGTCGGCGAAGCGCTGGCTGAGCAGCGTCGACGTCGGCACGCCCGGCACGTCGCCGACGTAGGCGGCGCGGTCGGCGAACACGCGGGCCGACGCCTCGAGGAACAGGTGCAGCGACGTGCCGAGGCGCTGGCCCCCACCGAGCCGGAACCCCTCGAGGACGTTGAGCGCCTCGCCCACCGCGATGCCACCGGAGGACGACGGCGCCATGCCGTACACGTCGAGACCGCGGTAGCGGGCCCGCGTCGGCGCCTGACGGTCCACGCGGTACCCGGCGAGGTCGCGCTCGGTCATGGAGCCCGCGGGTGCGGGCAGGTCGGAGGCAGGGTCCTTGGGGGGCGTCTGCACGGTGCGGGCGACGTCGCGGGCGAGCGCACCGGTGTAGAAGGCGCGCGGTCCCTTCGCCGCGAGGAGCGAGAGGGTGCGGGCGAGGTCGGGGTTGCGGAACGTGCTGCCGACCTTCGGTGCGTCGCCGCCCGGCAGGAACAGCTTCGCCGTGGCGGGGAAGGCCGCGAAGCGCTCGGCGTTGTCGAGCGTCTGGCTGCGGAACGTCTCGTCGACGCGGAACCCCCTCGAGGCCAGGGCGATGGACGGCGCCAAGGCCTTGCGCAACGACCACCTGCCGTGGTCGCGCAACGCCGCCTCCCAGGTGGCCGGGGTGCCGGGGACACCGACGGCGACGCCGGACGAGACGAGGTCGGGCGTGAATGGGTAGGGCTCGCCGGTCGCGGGGTCGATGAACGCGTCACGCGTGATGCCGGCCGGTGCGGTCTCGCGACCGTCGATCGTGGAGACCTTCTTGCGCTTGGCGTCGTAGTAGACGAAGTAGCCGCCGCCACCGATCCCGGCGCTGTAGGGCTCGGTGACGCCGAGCGCCGACGCGGTGGCCACGGCGGCGTCGGCCGCGTTGCCGCCACGCTTCAGCACCTCGAGGCCCACGCGGGACGCCTCGGCGTCGACGGACGACACGGCTCCGCCGGAGCCGACGGCGGTCGACGAGGCGGCGGGTGGTCGCGGGGCCGGCTTGCGGGCCTCGGCGGCCGACGTCGTGGCGACCAGCGCGGTGGTGGCCAGGCCGGCGGCGAGCAGGCCGGTGGTGAGGCGGACGGACGTGCGTGCGGTCATGGCGCGACCTGCTTCCCCCGAAGTCGGCCCTGGCTGGGCCGGGTCGCTCCTACGCTAGGCAGCACCCGTGACCACGGCAACCCCGGAGCGAGCGTCCGAAGGGCCGCCGCTCCTGAGGAGGACCCATGACCGAGCTGCGCCTGTCCACGACGCTGGAGCCACGTGGGCCGGCAGCGGCCGTCGTGCTCACCGACGATGAGGTCGCCCAGCTGGGCGACGGCAAGGCGTTCCCGGTGACCGTGACGATCGGCGGGACGACGGTGCCCTTGCGGCTCGCCCGGATGGGTGGCGAGAACCTGGTGGGCCTCAGCAAGGCCGCTCGCGCCACGTTGGGCGTCGAGGTCGGGCAGACCGTCGACGTCGTGATCCGGCGCGACGACGCGCCGCGCGAGGTCGAGGTGCCACCGGCGCTGGCTGAGGCGCTGGGGTCCGCCGGTCTCCGCGCCGCCTTCGACGCGCTCGCCCCGTCGCGGCGCAAGGAGCACGCGCGCAGCGTGGCTGACGCGAAGGGGGACGACACCCGGGCTCGCCGCGTGCAGAAGGTGCTGGACGCCCTCAGCGCCTGAGGCTCGCCACGACCGTGAAGCTGGCGGCCAGGCGCTCGGGACGATCGCTCAGCCGTACCTCGCCCGGATGGTCGGGGTGCGGCGTCATGTGGCCCGGCAGTGCCACCCACGGCACGCTGTCGTGCTCCAGCACTGTCTCGAGGACCATCCCGTTGGCCATGAGCGCGGTGAGGATCTCCGCGAGACCGTGCGCCCACTCCCGCGACGGCAGCCCCGGGAGCGAGTGGTCGGTCGGGTCGACGTAGGACGCGGTGTCCTCGAAGACGAGCGGCTCGACGTGCTCGGCGTACGGGTAGACCAGCTCGATGCGGTCGTCGACGACGTCGAGGGTGCCGAGCATGGGGTGGCAGTCGCGGAACACCAGCCGACCGCCGGGACGCAGGAGCGCCGCCACGGTGGCGGCCCACCGGTCGATGCTGGGCAACCAGCAGATGGCGCCGATGCCGGTGTAGACGAGGTCGAAGCGTTCGCGGCCCAGGGCCTCGGGTGCGTCGAACACGTCGGACTCGACGTAGCCGATGTCGGCGCCCACCTCGGCCGCGAGCGCGCGTGCCTCCGCGAGCGACGCGGGGGAGAGGTCGAGCCCGGTGACGGTGGCCCCGAGTCGGTGCAGGCTGAGGGTGTCGGTGCCGATGTGGCACTGCAGGTGGACCGTGTCGAGGCCGCCGACGTCGCCGAGACGTGGGAGGTCGAACCGGACAACGTCGCTGATCGCCTCCGGGTCACGGCGGTAGCGGTCGAGGTCGTAGGACGCGGAGGCGGCATGGCGTGCCGCGCGGCTGTCCCACATCGCGCGGTTGAGCCGCAGGTACTCCTCCACGGCTCAGGCCGGGGGCCGGGCGGTGCGGGCGACCCGGGTACGGCGGGGATGACGGGGGTCGGTCACGATGCGAGCCACGACCGCGGCGAGGGCCAGTCCGTGGCCGACCATGAGCGTGACCCCGCGGTCGATGACACCGGTGAGCGTGCGTCCGAACCAGCCGGTGCCCTCGGGCAGGCCGGAGACCTCCACCGCGTCGGGTGATGCGGCCGCCACGACGCCCACGAACACGAGGAGCAGCACGGGCGGCAGGACACCGGCCGGCAGCAGGGAACGGACGTCGACCGCGAGGGGCACCGTGACCACCACGAGCACGAAGCCCACGGAGAAGATGAGGCCGAGGCGACCGTCGGTGACGACGTCGAGCGTGGTGATGGCGGCGAGGGCCATCGTGGCGAACAGGATCGACTGCCGGGCCCCGAGATCGTGACGGGCCAGTCCGGCAGGCGAGGATGCCACAGAGGCTGCCATGCCAGCGACGCTAGGGCATCGGACCGACAGAGTCGTGGCGGCGCGCTGGAACGGCGGGTCTCAGGCGGGGTTGCCGGTCGATCCTCCGGCGACCTGGTAGGACCAGACCTCGCTGTGGGTCGAGACCGGCTTGGGCGCGTCGCCGCCACCGCGCTCGGACTCCGACCGGTGGCCGTGCGCGAACGACGGCGACGCGAGCCAGGCCTGGAAGGCGTCCTCGTCGCGCCAGCGGGTGATGACGAGCCACTGGGTGCGCTCGTCGGTGGGCTGCAGCAGCTCGAAGCCCTCGAACCCGTCGGCGTCGTCCACGGCCCCGGCGCGGGCGGCGAAGCGGTGGGCCAGCTCGTCGCCGGCGTCGTCGGGCACGGTGATGGCGTTGATCTTGATGACGGTCATGCGGCCATCGTGGCACCCGGGTCCGTACGCTCGGGCGCATGTTCGCCGGTCAGCCCTTTCCCGATCGCGTCGAGACGGCCCGGCTGGTGGTGCGTCGCTTCGCGGACGCCGATGCCCCGAGAGTGCTGTCGATCCTGTCGCGGCTCGACGTGATCCGGTGGCTCGACAACCCGCCGTTCGTGCCCATGGCCGACCTCGACCAGGCGCGGCAGTGGGTGACGAAGGTCAACCGTCGGGAGGTCGACGACCCGCTGCAGGCGTGGCGTTGCCTGGAGGTGCGGGAGACGGGCGTGATGGCCGGGACGGTGCTGGTCCCGCGGTTGGAGCGTATCGACGGTGGCTTCGTGGGGGAGTACGAGCTGGGCTGGCACCTGCACCCCGACAGCACGGGCCGCGGGTACGCCACCGAGGGTGCCGCTGCCCACGCGCGCAGCGCCTTCGCCGCCGGGCACACGTCGTTGGTCATCGGCATGTACCCCGACAACGCGCCGTCGGCGGCCGTGGCACGGCGACTCGGCGCGGAGGACCTCGGCGAGGTGCCCGACGACCCCTGGTACGGCGGGGTCAGCCGACACTTCACGCTGCGTCCCGAGCACCTCGACGCCACCCAGGTGCGGGAGTAGGTTCGCCGCATGAGCACGTGCGTGCAGTGCGGCAGACGTCCCGGCGCCCACGAGACCGTGTCGGGGCGGGTGCTGTGCGGCGACTGCTACCGCCGGCTCGCCGAGTTCTCGGGTGCGGGCTCGGCCATGGTGGGCGGCGCGTCGCCCGAGCAGGCCGTGGGCACCGGGCTGGCCACGGGCGGGTGGGCCGGCGCTGCGGACGGGGAGACCGCTGCCCTGCGCCGACGTCGGGCCAAGCTGGCCGCCACCGAGGGCTTCTGGCGTCGCCTGTGGGTGTGGGTCTGGGGCTGACGCGCGCCGTCGGACCGCGCGAGCCGGACCAGTAGGCTGGTCTCTCGTGGCACTCAGCATCGGCATCGTCGGACTCCCCAACGCGGGCAAGTCGACCCTCTTCAACGCCCTGACCAAGAACGACGTCCTCGCGGCGAACTACCCGTTCGCGACGATCGAGCCGAACGTCGGCGTGGTCGGCGTGCCGGACTCGCGGCTCGAGAAGCTCGCGGAGATCCACGGGTCGGCCAAGATCCTCCCGGCCACGGTCCAGTTCGTCGACATCGCCGGCATCGTCCGCGGCGCGTCGGAGGGCGAGGGCATGGGCAACGCCTTCCTCTCGCACATCCGTGAGTCCGACGCGATCTGCCAGGTCACCCGGGTGTTCCGCGACGAGGACGTGACGCACGTCGACGGCAAGGTCGACCCGAGCAGCGACATCGAGACCATCTCGACCGAGCTGATCCTCGCGGACCTGCAGACCGTCGAGAAGGCGGTGCCGCGGCTCGAGAAGGAGTCGCGCAAGGACAAGTCGCTGGCGGCGCAGCTGGCCGAGGTGCAGAAGGCCCAGACCGCGCTCGAGGCCGGCACGGGCGTCCTCAACGCCGGGCTCGACCTCGCGCTCCTGCGCGACCTGCACCTGATGACCGCCAAGCGGTTCCTCTTCGTCTTCAACTGCGACGCCGACGAGCTGGCCGACGAGGCCCTCAAGCAGAAGATGCGCGACATCGTGGCCCCCGCCGAGGCCGTGTTCCTCGACGCCAAGAGCGAGGCCGAGCTGGTCGAGCTGGGTGACGACGAGGAGGCCGAGGTCATGCGGGCGGAGATGCTCGCCGAGATGGGCGTCGAGGAGCCGGGCCTCGACGCGCTGGCCCGCGTCGGCTTCGACACCCTCGGCCTGCAGACCTACCTGACCGCCGGGCCCAAGGAGACGCGCGCCTGGACGATCCCGAAGGGTGCCACCGCCCCCGAGGCCGCCGGCGTGATCCACACCGACTTCCAGAAGGGCTTCATCAAGGCCGAGATCGTGTCCTTCGACGACCTCGTCGAGGCCGGGTCCATGGCGGCGGCGAAGTCCGCCGGCAAGGTCCGCATGGAGGGCAAGGAGTACGTCATGACCGACGGCGACGTGGTGGAGTTCCGCTTCAACGTATAGCCCAGGCGCTCGCTCGGCGTGTCAGGCCGCCCTTCTCTACGCCTAGGATCGAGCGGTGCCACGGATTGACCTCTTTACCGAGATCCCAGTGTTGCCCGAGAAGTGTTTTGAGTTGAGCCTGTCCGTGGACGCGCATCAAGTGTCGATGTCTGGCTCCGGGGAACGCGTCGTGGGCGGCGTGAAGTCAGGCGTTATGCGGCTGGGCGACACGGTGACGTGGAGGGCCAGCCACTTCGGGATCCCGTTCACGATGACATCTCTCATCAGTGCGTACGACGCTCCCCGACGATTCGTCGACGAGCAGACGTCCGGGCCTTTCCGGCACTGGTGGCACGAGCATCGCTTTGAAGCGACTCCCAGTGGCATGCTCATGACCGATGTCGTTGAGTTCGAATCGCCGGTCGGTCCCGTGGGTCGGTTGGTGAACCACCTCGTCTTGACCCGGTACATGACCCAGCTTCTGGAGAAGCGGAATGCGTGGTTGGTGGATGCCCTTTCCTGTCCGGGCTCATAGCTTTTCGGCACCTGACCCGGTGGAGTTCCGCTTCAACGTCTGACCGGCCGCCCTCAGGCGTGGATGCGGACGTTCACCACGTGACCACCGATGTCGCGGTGGAGGACGACGGACGCCCCGCGGCTCGGACGTGAGCGGCTGGACGACCTCCGGCCCGGGCGGCAGCGGGCCACGGTGGACCGCCCCGGCGCCGACGTGTGAGGGTGTCGGCATGAGCCGTCCGGAGGTCGCCGCGGTCCCGATCCTGCGCGTCGCTGACGTCGACGTGTCGCTGCCGTGGTGGGCGCGGCTCGGGTTCGTCGAGGAGTTCCGCCACGTGTTCGAGTCGGGGTTCCCGCGATTCGTGGGCATCGTGCGCGACGGTTGCCGGGTGTACCTCTCCGAGCACACGGGTGACGCGCCCGGACCGTCGCTCGTCTACCTGTGGGTGCCTGATGTCGACGCGATCGCGGCCGACCTCGGCGCGGAGGTGGAGGACAATCCGTGGGCACGCGACTGCGAGGTCGCCGACCCCGACGGCAACCGGGTGCGGGTGGCGACGGCTCCGTGACCACGCCCGGCGTCGTTCGCCCGGAGGTGGTGGCCCTGCGTCGCTACCCGGTGAAGTCGATGGGCGGCGAGGCGCTGCGCAGCGTCCAGCTCGACGCGCGCGGTCTGGTGGGTGACCGCTGGTACGCCGTGGAGGACGAGGACGGTCGCTTCGCGTCGGGCAAGGACAGCCGTCGCTTCCGTCGCCGCGATGCGGTGTTCGACCACGCGGCGAGGACCACGGACTCCGGTGAGATCGTCGTGTCGAGCGGTGCTGGAGCGTGGACCGTCGGCGAACCGGCTCTCGACGCCGAGCTGAGCACCGCCATGGACGCGGCGGTGCGGGTGCTGCCGGAGGCGGGTGTCGGGCACCAGGACCAGGGGGCGGTGTCGCTGGTCGGCACGGCCACCCTCGCGTGGTGCGCGGAGCGGTGGGGCCTCGACGCGGACCCGCGTCGGCTGCGCGTCAACGTCGTCGTCGACACGGACGAGCCGTTCGTCGAGGAGGCCTGGGTGGGTCGTGCGCTCACCGTCGGGGGTGTGGGCCTTCGCGTCGCCGAGCGGGTCCCGCGGTGCCGGATGGTCGACGTCGCGCAGGACGGGACGTCCGCCGAGGGGTCGTTGCTGAAGCACCTCGGCGCGGAGCGCGACCTCTGTCTGGCGGTGTACGCCGACGTCGAGACGCCCGGCGTCCTCGCGGTCGGAGACACCCTGCACCTCGCCTGAGGGATGCGGCCGCGGGCAGTGCTTCTTCCTTCACGCGGCACGGTCCACGCGAAGGGAGAAGCCCTGATCGCGCAGAGGGAGAATCGTGCGTGGGTCGCGGGTCAGCCGAGGGCGAGGAGCGACAGGACGAGGCCGGTCCACGCGGCGGCCGTGCGGGCCAGGTCGGAGCGCAGGAGTCGGCGCAGGAGGTCCGGGGTGGGACCGTCCGACCCGAGCCGTCCGTGGGTCGGGGCGGCGACCGAGGCCGTGACCAGCAGGGCGACGCCGTGCGCCGCCACCGCGGCCAGGACGAGCGGACGCGAATCGGCCAGCGCAGCCCACCCGCCCACGGCGAGGAGAGCGGCGTAGAGCGGGGCGACGAGCGCGACGATGCGCCGCGAGTGCGCGTCGTGCGCGGCGGCGAACCCCTCGTCTCGGACTGCGGCCAGGGCGGGGTAGACCACGACCGACACGGTCGTCTGGAACGCAGCGTGGGCGGCGCCGACCACCGCCAGGGCGACGACGGGCTCGACCACGCTCAGTCCGTGCCGACGGGGCGCTGCGCGATGAGCTGCTCGACGAGGATGTCGCCGTGCCCGGCGTGCCGGGCCAGCTCGGCGATCATGTGGCCGTAGACGTACCGCAGGGAGACCGGCCCGTCGTGCCACGGCCAGGTCTCGTCGAGGTCGTGCTCGGCGGCCACGACGCGCGAGCGGTCGCAGGCGTCGTCGTAGTCGGCCCGCACCGACTCGATGGTGTCGCCCTCGGACAGCTCGAAGCTCTCGGCCGGCGTGCGGGGCAGCCGTAGGTCCTCGCGCGGCACGCCCGCCACGCGCGAGTGGAACCAGACCTTCTCCACGAACGTCGCGTGCTTCACGAGGCCCAGGACGGTGGTCATCGACGACACGAGCCGGGTGCGCGCCTCGGCGTCGTCGAGCTCGTCGAGCAGCAGGGCGATCTCGGTCCGCTGCGCGTCGAGCAGACCTTCCAGGACGGTGCGCTCGTCGGCGGTGTGCAGGCTCATGACCGCCACGCTACGCGCCCCGGCGGTGCGCACCCCGTGTGCGACCGCCGGGTGCGAGGATGGGCCCGCCATGTCGACCGAAGCCCCGCAGACCGCCGTCGTGATCATCCACACCGACGGGGGCTGCACGCCGAACCCGGGGCCGGGCGGCTGGGGTGCGGTGCTGCGCTACGGCGAGCACGTGCGCGAGCTGTGCGGCGGGGAGTCGGGCTCGACGACCAACAACCGGATGGAGCTGACCGCGCCGATCATGGCGCTGGAGATGCTCAACCGACCGAGCACGGTGCACCTGCACACCGACAGCACCTACGTGCGCAGCGGCATCACGTCGTGGCTCGCCGGGTGGGAGCGCAACGGCTGGCGCACGGCGGCGAAGCAGCCGGTCAAGAACGTCGACCTCTGGCAACGGCTCAAGGCCGCCTGCGACCGGCACGAGGTGGAGTGGTTCTGGGTGAAGGGTCACTCCGGGGTCAGCGACAACGAGCTGGCCGACCAGCTCGCCACCCGCGGCATGCGCGAGGCGATGGGTGTACGACGAGCCTGAGGCTCAGGCGCGGCGGGAGCCGGACCGCAGGGCGTCGAGGGCCTGGGCTCCCATGAACGCGTAGAAGCCGATCGTGCTCGCGAGGATCGTGCGGGCGGTCTGCATCCCTCGACGGTAGGGCCCTTCGTCCCGGGCCGCCTCCCGAGGACCGCGACTGGGACGACCGTCCCAGGACGAGGACGTCGAGGAACCGGGTCGACCGGACGCCGTCAGTCGGGCGTCGGAGGACGGGAGATCCGGATGGATCGGGGCGACCCGTCGGGGTTGCGGCGCACCTGGCCGTGGCGCTCGTCGTCGTCCTCGTCGGGCGACGGCATGACGTGGGCGGCGCGCTTCTGCCGCTCGAGCTCCTCCTTGGCGTCGGCACGTGAGGGGCTGAAGAAGTTGTCCATGACGCCCATGCCGTTGCCCATGGTGCCCAGGCCCTCGCGGCCTCCGGGCTTGTCGAGGGAGCGCTGGAACAGGTACAGCGCCAGCACCAGCACGGCCAGCACGCCCACGGCGAACAGCACGATCCCGACCCACTCCATGTCCTGAGCGTACGCACGCCACCGCGCCACGGCTGGCGTCCTGACGCCTTCGCGTCGGTTCGTCCGACGCAGATCGACCTGAACGCGTCGAGACGCGGCGTGGGAAGGGTGGGGTGGGGGAGTCAGGCGCTGGCGCGGCGGTGGCCGCCCGCATGCTCGGGCTCGTCCTCGGCGGCGGGGGCCAGGGCGACGGCGATCGCGGTCGTCACGGGCACCGCGAGGACGAGTCCGATGGCACCGACGAGGGTGCGGACGATCTCCTGGCCCAGCTCCTCGGTCGACGCCATCTCGCCCAGAGGCCGGGAGTAGGCCGTGATGAGCAGCAGCACCGTCATCGCAGACCCGGCGTACGCGAACACGAGCGTGTACACGCTGGAGGCGATGTGGTCGCGGCCGATCCGCATGGCCGACGTGAACAGCTTGGCCGCGTTCGCGGTCGGCTGGAGCGCGCGCATCTCCCACACCGCGCTGGCCTGCGTGACGGTCACGTCGTTCAGCACGCCGAGCCCCGCGATCACCATCGTCGCGGCCACGACCCCCGACATCGACAGGTCGGGCACGGTGGCCACCAGCGTCCGGTCGTCCTCGGAGCCGATGCCGGTCAGGCTCGACCAGTCGGTGGCCAGCGCGCCCATGACCGCCGTGGCCACGATGCCGAAGTACGTGCCGAACAGGGCGCTGGTGGTGCGGATGCTCACCCCGTGGGCGAGGTAGAGCACCAACGTCATGATGACCGTCGAGCCCACGATCGCGACCGGGAGCGCCGACCTGCCGGCCAGCAGGGCGGGAAGGATGAACTGCATGAGCGCCAGCAGCGTGACGCCGATGCCGACGAGCGCGAACAGGCCACGCCAGCGGGCGACCGCCACGACCAGCACGGCGAACGCGATGGCGAGGGCCAGCAGCGGGAAGCTGCGCTGGAAGTCGTAGAACTCGAACGTCGCCTCCTGGCCCGCGGGCGCGATGCGGATGACCTCGATGTCGTCGCCGACGTCGATCCCGGCCTGGAAGCGCGCGGAGTCGAGCACGAAGGAGGCGTCGCCGTCGTCGGTCTCGGCGGTCACGTTGGCGCAGTCGCCCGCCACGGTCGGCAGGTTGTCCGGCCCGACCCCGCCCGAGCCGCAGTCGAACGGCTTGACGGCGGTGACGGTGGCGTCGACCAGGGTCACACCCTCGCCGCTGAGCGGGTTGGCGTCGCGGGGGACCTCCGACGCCGACGGCCACAGGATGACCATGGCGACGACCGCCACGAGCGAGATGGCCCCCACCACGACGGCGAGGGTCGCGGCCAGGCCCCGGCGGGGCGGGCCGACGTCGAGGTCGTCCAGGGAGCGCGCGTGTCCGTGAGCCACGGGAGACAGCGTGCCACGATGGGCCACGTGAACGACGCACAGGACACGGGACCGGACGACGGAGGAAGCCCCGACGTCGAGCACCTGCCGGGTGCCGTCGGGGGAGCGATCCGCATCGGACGCACCGTCCGCCGCCCCACCGGACCCTGGACACCGGCCGTCCACGCCCTGCTCGACCACCTCGCCGCGGAGGGCCTGGGCGGCGTCCCACGGGTCGAGGGCCTCGACGAGGAGGGCCGCGAGGTCCTCAGCTACGTCGAGGGTCGCGGCGTGCCGGTCGACCAGGAGGTCGTGCTCGACTCGGTGCTGGTCGAGGCCGTCACGTGGCTGCGCGAGTACCACGACCTGGTCGAGGGCTTCCGTCCCGACGAGCCGCTGCGGTGGCGTGGCACCGGCGACGAGCCGGTGCTCCTGGAGGCCGACCAGATCATCTGCCACCACGACCCCGGCGCGTACAACTGGATCATCCAGAGCGGCCACTTCGTCGCGATGATCGACTGGGACATGGCGGGCCCGGGGCGCGCGATCGACGACCTCGCCTTCCTCATGTGGACGGGCATCCCGCTCTACCGCGACATCGGCGCGCAGGAGACCGCGCGACGTCTGGACCTCGTGGTGGAGGCGTACGGGGAGTGGGGTCCGGTGACGCTCCTCGACGCCGTGGTGGCGCGGATGACGACGGCCAGCGAGCGCATCGCCGCGGGCATCGCCCGAGGGGACGCCGGCATCGCGAACCTGCAGAAGGTGGGCGAGCCGCAGCGCACCCGCGACCGCGTGGCGGCCTTCCGGGAGCGGATCCCCGCGATCGTCGACGCCCTTCCCTGACGGCCGGCCGCCGGTCCGCGCGTCGGAGCCGTGCCCGGAGCGCCGCCCCTGATGTGACCCGCATCACTCCTAGGCTTCGGCCATGGACTCCGCGCTCTCGACCGTCGGGCTGCCCATCGCGCTCGGGATCATCATGTTCGGGCTGGGCCTCTCGCTCACGCCCGAGGACTTCCGCCGCGTGGCCCGCCACCCGAAGGCGGTCACGGTGGCCCTGGGGTGCCAGCTCGTGCTGCTGCCGGTCGTCTGCTTCGGCCTGGTCACCGCGTTCGACCTCGACCCGCTGCTCGCCGTCGGCATGCTGCTGCTCGCCGCGTCGCCGGGCGGCACGTCGGCCAACCTCTACAGCCACCTGTTCCGGGGCGACGTCGCCCTGAACGTGTCCCTGACCGCGATCAACTCGATCATCGCGATCGGGTCGTTGCCACTCATCACGAACCTCGCGATCGCCCACTACGGGCTCGACGACGAGGTGTCGCTGCAGTTCCGCAAGGTCGTCGAGGTCTTCGTGGTCGTGCTCGCCCCCGTGCTCGTGGGCATGCTGGTGCGGGCGAAGAGCCCGGGCCTCGCCCAGCGCGCCGACAAGCCGGTGCGCATCGCGTCGGCCGTGATCCTGCTGGTCCTCGTGCTCGGCATCCTGGCCAGCACCGGCTCGGACGCAGGTGACTACCTGGCGCAGGTCGGCGTGGCCGCCACGCTGTTCTGCGTGGTGAGCCTCGTGGTGGGTTTCTTCGTGCCGAGGCTCGTCGGCCTCACGCCGGCGCAGGCGGTGGCCAGCTCGTTCGAGATCGGCGTGCACAACGCCACCCTGGCCATCTACGTGGCGGTCGAGGTGCTCGACGACACCGCCATCTCGGTGCCGGCGGCCGTCTACGGGCTGCTGATGTTCCCGCTCGCCGCCGTGTGGGGCGTGGTGCTCACCCGCGTGCTGCTGCCCGGCGAGGGACGCCGCCGCGCGGAGTCCCGAAGGTCGTGAAGGTGCCCTCGGACCACAGCACCGACGTCGGCTCCGTGGCCGCCAGGCCGGGAAGGCCGGCCGCCTCGACCAGGGTGTCGTCGAGCGAGACCAGCTCGGCGCGGTGCAGCGGCCACGCCCGGTGCGTGTTGGGCACCCACCAGGTGCGGCCGAGCACCCGGGTGTGCAGCCCGAACCGGGCGGTCACGAAGTGCTCCAGCTCGCTCGGCTCGTGCAGCGGCTCGGTGGGGCGCACCTCGATCCGCCCGCCGGCGCCGCGCGGACCCGGCCACCGACGACGCGACGTGTAGCGGTGCCGGTCGTCGTCCTGGTCGACCCGCATCCGGGCCCAGGTGTACGGCGTGCCGAAGACGATCCTGGCCAGGGCCGACACGAGCAGCCGTGAGGACTCGAGCGACAGGAACACCACGCCGTGGCGCCCCGCGTCGTCGACGGAGTAGAGGCGCACGTTGGTCTCGTGGAACGTGCCCAGCCACGGCACCGCGGGCCCCACCCCGAACCCGGCACGCTGCATCCGGAAGGGGATGAGGCCCACGTAGGTGCTGCCGTCGAGCACGTCGGGGCGCACCCCGGGCGGCATGAACCGCTCGACGGTCGACGGGTCGACCGCCCAGTGCACGAAGGCGATGTCGGCCCACGTCTGGCGCATGATGCTCGGTCCGTCCAGCGGGGGTCCGTCGGGGTTCACGCTCCTAGTCTCGTGCGGGTCGCACCGGCCCGCTGGGCGACGGGAGCGTCACGCGACGGTCGAGCTCGAGCTCGTCGAGGAACCGCTCGTCGTGGCTGACCACCAGGAGCGCCCCCCGGTAGCCGCGCAGCGCCTCCACGAGGTGCCCGACGCTCACGAGGTCCAGGTCGTTGGTCGGCTCGTCCAGGAGCAGCAGCTGGGGCGCGGGGTCGGCCAGCAGCACGCACGCGAGCGCCGCGCGCAGCCGCTCGCCCCCGGACAGCGTCGACACGATCCGCTCCGCCGCACGTCCGCGGAACAGCAGCCGCGCCAGCTGGGCCCGTACGTGCTGCGGGTCGGCCTCCGGAGCCACCCGACGCACGTTCTCGACGACGGAGGCGTCCTCGTCCGGGAGCGTCGGCCGCTGGGCGAGCCTGCCGACGGGCACGCTCACGTTCGCGGACCCGGCGGCCGGTGCGAGCCGGCCGAGAGCCACCTCCAGGAAGGTGGTCTTGCCGCTGCCGTTCGGCCCCGTCAGCGCCACACGCTCCGGCCCCCTCAGGTGCAGGACCACCTCGGTGCCGACGTGCGGGAGCACGAGCCCCTCGGTGACCAGCACGTCACGGGTGCGCGGGACGGCCGTGTCGGGCAGCTCCAGTCGGATCTCGCGGTCGTCGCGGACCCGCTCCTCGGCCGCTTCGAGGTCGGCGCGTGCGCGGGCCACGTGCTCCTCGTGCGCCCCGCGCAGCTTCCCGGCCGACACCTCGGCCGACATGCGCCGACCGTGGGCGACGATCTTCGGCACCCGCTTCTCTGCCTCGGCCTTGTGCGCCGTCCGCTTCCGTTGGGCGAGCTTGGCACGGGCCTCCACGAGCTCACGTTCCTGACGCCGCACGTCCGCCTTGGCGTCGCGGACCGCACGCCCTGCCGCCTCCTGCTCCGCCGCCACCACCTCCTCGTAGACGGAGAACCCGCCCGTGACGGTGCGCACCCGTCCGGCGTGCACCTCCACGATCGTGTCCATGCCCTCGAGGAGCTCGCGGTCGTGGCTCGCGACGAGGGCCACCCCGCCGAAGGCACCGAGCGCCGACGTCAGGTGCGCGCGGGCGCGTCGGTCGAGGTTGTTGGTGGGCTCGTCGAGCAGCACCACGTCGGGCCGGCGCAGCAGGCGGGCGGCCAGCGCCAGCAGCACGAGCTCCCCGCCGGAGAGGCTCGACGCCTCGCGCGACAGGCCGAGCGAGCCGAGCCCGAGCCGAGCGAGCCAGGCCTCGGCTCGTTCCTCGACGTCCCAGTCGTCCCCGACCCGGTCGAAGTCGGCCTGGTCGGTGCTGCCCGCCTCGATGGCGCGCAGCGCGACGAGCGTGTCGGCGACGTCGAGGACGTCGGCGACGGTGAGCCCCTCGACGGTGCGCACCGGGTCCTGCGGCAGCAGCTCCAGCGACCCCGTGGCCAGGACGGAACCGCTCGTGGGGACGAGGTCGCCGTGGGCGAGGCGCAGCAGCGTGGACTTGCCGCTGCCGTTGCTGCCGACGAGCCCGTGCAGCCCGGGCCCGAGGTCGAGGTCGACGTCTGACAGGGCGGGTGCGCCGTCGGGCCAGGTGTGGGCGACGTGGTGGAAGGACAGGGATGCAGCCATGGGGGCCTCCTGAGGGTCGTGGCGGGCTGGAGCGGTGTGAGCCGCGCGAGCGCGCCGTCAGGAGGACACGACGTCAGGACGTCCCGAGCGTCCGGGCAGGACCCGGATCCGCGGAGGAGACCGTGAACGAGGTCGACGAGGCGCGCAACGTCGAGCGGACGCGCGCAGGGCTCGGACCTCAGAGCTTCACGGTGGCAGATCACCTCACGGATCGGGGACCTCCAGGCTACTACCGTGCGGCCATGAGCTCCACCCCCTCCGAGGCACCCGCCACCGCACGTCGGCTCGGTCTCGAGCCCCATCCCGAGGGCGGGTGGTACCGGCAGACCTGGCGCTCGCCGGTCGACGTCACGCTCCCCGACGGACGGGTCCGCCCCACCGCGACCCTCATCTGGTTCCTGCTTCCTGCCGGCGAGTCGTCGGCGTGGCACCGCGTGGCGTCCGACGAGTTGTGGCTCGCGCACACCGGGACCGTCGTGCTGGAGCTCGGGGGCGACGGCCAGGCGCCCGCCGCGGGGGAGCGGCACCACGTCGGCGTCGGGGCGGGGGAGTCGAGCCAGGTGCTCGTCCCGGCAGGGTGCTGGCAGCGCACGGTCCCCGCCGCCGAGGAGGCGCTCGTCAGCTGCATGGTGTCGCCGGGCTTCGACTTCGACGACTTCACGCTGCACCGCGGCTGAGCCACGCCCCGCCGGACCCCGTCCTACGATCGTCGCCATGAGCGAGATCTGGTTCGACGAGCGCGACGACGCCGACGAGCTCGTCAAGGCGCTGGAGGCCGAGGGCTACACGGTGACCGCCCGACGCGAGGGCTTCGCGGGCGAGGACGACGCCGAGGACCACGCGTGGGCCGTCGTCGTCGAGCCCTTCGACGAGCGGGTCGTCGAGATGGTCGACGTCTACGGCGGCTGGCTGCCGGGCGACGAGCGGCTGTCCGGCGATGCTCCGGCCCCCGACCTCCCCGACGGCCCGAAGCGGCTGAAGCGGGAGGGGTAGGGGTCGTCCTTGTCCTGGGGCTGCGCTGCCTCGGTCGTCGCTCGTCCTGCGGCTGCGCTGGCGCGGCTTCTCCGTGGAGGAGGGTCCCGAAAGGGCCTCGTCCGGGGATCTGGGTGCGTCGTGGCCTGGGTTCTCGGGCCTCCGGGGCGATCGGAGGTAGGAGACGCACGGAACGACAGGGTCAGAGGTAGGCCTGGCACCTGTCCGGGCCGCTGTTGGGTATCAGGCCTACCGCCGTGATCCTCGACAGGTGCTGCACCTACCTCTGACCCTCCACGACGGGCGGCCGGGCCCGGAGTGATCGCCGAGCCGGGCCCAGCCGCCCGGTCGAGGCCTTTGCGGAGCGCAGGTCGAGACGGAGCCGCGCCGGCGCAGCCGCGGGTCGAGCCGCAGCCGCAGCCACGACGCCGAAGCCCGCGCCCAGCCTCAGGCGCCGAGGTGCGTCCGCAGGAAGTCCACCTGCAGCACCTTGAGGTTCTCGGCCACGACCTCCTGGGGCGTCATGTGCGTGACGCCCGACAGGGGCAGCACGGTGTGGGCGCGGCCCGCGGCGAGCAGCGCCGACGACAGACGCAGGGTGTGCGCGGCGACCACGTTGTCGTCGGCCAGGCCGTGGATCAGCATGAGCGGACGCTCCAGGCGCGGGGCCAGCGGCAGCAGGGAGTTGCGGTCGTACACGTCGGGCCGCTCGTCGGGGTGGCCGAGATAGCGCTCGGTGTAGCAGGTGTCGTACAGGCGCCACTCGGTCACGGGAGCGCCGGCCACCGCGGCGTGGAAGACGTCCGGCCGCGCCAGCACGGCCAGGGCGGACAGGTAGCCGCCGTAGGACCATCCCGTGATGCCGACGCGCGAGGTGTCGACGTCGTCGGGGAACTGATCGGCCACGCCGGCGAGCGCGTCGACCTGGTCGGCCAGGGTGACCTCGGCGAACGCGTCGAGGATCTCCCGCTCCCACACGGCCCCGCGACCAGGCGTCCCGCGACCGTCGGCGACGATCACGCAGAAGCCCTGGTCGGCCAGCCACTGCGCCTCCAGGAACATGCGGGCCGAGGCGAGCACGCGCTGGGCGTGCGGACCGCCGTAGGGGTCCATGAGCACCGGCAGGCGGCGTGAGCCCCGCACGTGGTCGCGCGGGAAGAGGACCGCGGCGCGGAGCTCGCGCTCACCGACCGACACGACGGTCACGTCGGGCTCGAAGGGCGCCGGCTCGGCAACGACGGACAGCTGCGTGGTCGCGTCCGTGCCCTCGCGGTGCACCGTCAGGGTGGTGCCGACGACGTCGAGCGCGGAGCGGCTCACCACCGTGGTCCCACCACCGACGACCGCACCGTGCACGGCCTGGCCCGACGTGAGCGGCTCGACGTCGGACGTCCCGCCCAGGCCGACGCGCAGCACCTGCACCTCGGTGGGCTCCGCCGACGCGGTCACGACCACCGCGTCGGGGTGGGTGCTGACGATGCCGCGCACCTGCCACTGCGACGACCCGACGGGCGTGCCGTCGACGACGAGCCGACGCGAGCCGTCCACGTCCTCCACGGTGACCAGGCGGCCGCCGGGCGCACGGCGCGGCGCGCTCGTGACCTCCACCCACGCCGCGTCGGAGAGCTCACGGAGCGTCTCGGTGGAGCCGTCGCCGACGTCGACCGACAGCACCCGGGCGCTGCGCTGGTCGCGGCTCATCACCTGCACCACGGGGGCGCCGTGCTCGGTCCACGTGACGCTCGACAGGTACTCGAACCGCTCGCGGTCCCACTGCACCTCGGTGCGGGTGCCGTCGAGCGTGACGTGCCAGAGCGTCACCTCGCTGTTGGGGGTGCCCGCGGCCGGGTAGCGCTGGGCGACCGGCTCGCGGTCGGGGTTCTCGGGGTCGGCCACGTGCCAGACCTGCACCGGGGCGTCGTCGTAGCGCTCCACGAGCAGCGAGGCGCCGTCAGGGGCCCACCAGAAGCCGCGGTACCGACTCATCTCCTCCGCGGCGATGAACTCGGCCTGGCCCCAGACCTGGGTCGCCGTCTCCGGAGCCGCCAGCACCTGCTCGTCGCCCGTCCTCTCCTCGCCCTGCAGGTCGACGACCCGGAGGGCGCCGTCGGCAGCGGCGTGGGCCACCCGACGCCCGGTGGGGTCGACCCGCGGGTCGATCACGCCGTCGACGGTGGGCAGCTCGTGCACGGCACCGGCAGCCAGGTCCACCGCCCACGCCTTGCCCGAGAGGGCGAAGGAGGCCCACCGTCCCGCCGTGTCGACGGCGTAGTCGACCACCCCGGCGCCGGTCTCGCGCGAGCGCTCCCGTCGGGCACGCTCGGCCGCCGACAGCTGCTCGCCACCGGCGAGGAGGGCGTCGGGGTCCACCAGGACCCGCTCCTGGCCGGTGGCCACGTCGTGGGCCCACAGGGCGCCGGTGCGGCTGACGCCGTCGGCGGTGCGCACGAACCACACGGTGCCGCCGTCGGGCGAGACCGTCACGTTGCGTGGGATGCCGAGCGTGAAGCGTGCGGTGCGGGCGGCGAGGCGAGGGTAGGAGACCGTCATGCCACCCATCTCACCATCCGTGTCCGCGCGCCCCTCCTGCGCTCCCGCGCCCACGCTCGTGCCGCGTCGATACGCTGGCACCATGGCCCTGCCCGCACGTCGTCTCCTGCTCGTCCACGCCCACCCCGACGACGAGACCATCAACAACGGCGCCACCATGGCGAAGTACGTGAGCGAGGGTGCCCACGTCACCCTCGTCACCTGCACCCTCGGCGAGATGGGCGAGATCCTCGTCCCCGAGCTCGAGCACCTGGCGGCCGACCAGGACGACGGGCTGGGCGCGCACCGGCTCACCGAGCTCACCGACGCGATGGGGATCCTGGGCGTCACCGACTTCCGCCGCCTCGGTGGCGACGGACGCTTCCGCGACTCCGGCATGAAGTGGGACGAGAACGGCAACGCCACCGCCGCCGACGAGATCCACGCGAACGCGTTCTGGCACGCCGACCTGCTGGAGGCCACGAACGAGCTCGTCGCCGTGATCCGCGAGATCCGGCCGCAGGTCCTCGTGACCTACGACGAGTTCGGCAACTACGGCCACCCCGACCACGTGCAGGCCAACCGCGTGGCGCACTACGCCGTCGCCCTCGCGGCGGCCCGGTCCTACCGCCACGACCTCGGCGAGGCCTGGGACGTGGCGAAGGTCTACTGGACGGCGATGTCGGAGTCGGCCATGCGCCAGGGGATCAAGGAGATCCGCGAGGCCGGGGACCTGCAGTTCATGGAGGGAATGGACCCCGACAACCTGCCGCCGTTCGCGATCCGCGACGAGGACCTCGATGCCGTGGTCGACGGCAGCACCTGGGTCGACGCCAAGCTCGACGCCATGCGGGCCCACGCCACGCAGATCGCCGTCGACGGACCCTTCTTCGCCCTCTCCAACGACGTCGCCCAGCGCGCGTGGGGCACCGAGCACTACCGCCTCGTCAAGGGTGTCGCGGCGCCGGCGCCGGGCACCACGTTCGAGGACGACCTCTTCGCCGGCACCGGGGTGTGAGCGCGGCGGCGGCCCTCGCCCGCCTGGTCGTGGTGCTGCTCGGCGTCTGGGTGGGGGTCCTGGGGTCCCTCGTGCACCGCACGACCTTCGAGGTGGTGGGGGCCGACCTGCCCGGCGGCCTGGTGCTCAGCCTGGCCACCGTGGCGCTCGTGGCCGTGGCCTGCGGCCGCGTGGTGCGGGTGGGGGCCGCCTGGTTCGGGCTCGGCTGGACCCTGGTGCTGCTGCTCCAGCAGCTGCAGCCGTCGGGCTCCTACCTCGTGGCCGCCGACGTGATCGGCTGGACCTGGATGATCGGGGGCCTGGGGGTGTGCGCGGCCGCGGTCCTGCTCGCTCCTAGGCTGGAACGATGACCACGTCCGTCGACCAGCGTGCCTTCCGCGACGCCCTCGGCAGGTTCGCGAGCGGTGTCACGGTGGTCACCACCGTCGTCGACGGCGTCGACCACGCCATGACGGCCAGCGCCTTCTGCTCGGTGTCGTTGGAGCCCCCGATGGTGCTGGTGTGCTCGCACCGGACGAGCCGCTTCCACGACGCGGTGCTCACCACGGGCACGTGGGGCGTCTCGATCCTCACCGAGGAGGCGCGAGACGTCTCGGCATGGTTCGCCGACCGCGGCCGACCGCTGGAGGACCAGCTCGCCGGGGTGCCGTTCCACCGCGGCGTCAACGGGGCCGCGCTGCTCGACGACGCGCTGGCCTGGCTGGAGTGCACGACGCACGCCGTGCACGACGGTGGCGACCACTCCGTCATCATGGGTGCAGTGACGGGCGCTGCGGTGCGCGACGCAGTGGACGACCCGTTGCTGTACTACCGATCGCACTACGGGACGATCGTGCGGTCGCCCCTCAGCGAGAAGACCATCCAGGAGAAGGCATGAGCGACGAGCGACCTGAGCGGCCGGACGTCGAAGGACCCGACTCCGCACCTCGACAGGCTCGGCGACCGGACTCGCACCCCCTCGAGGGGGAGACGACCGAGCAGGAGGCGTTCGAGGCGACGGGAGACCGGCACCTCGACGACACCTTCACCGACGCCGAGCCCTTCGCCGAGCACGACGACGCCGAGCTCGACCTCGGTGACGCGACCCCGGCGGACGACACCGGCGTCGAGGCGCAAGAGGGCCCCGTCCTCGAGACCCCGGACGAGGTCGTCGCCGACGACGACCCGGAGGGGGAGCCGCTCGAGGACGAGGACGACCTCGACGAGGACGACGTCGACGACGACTCGGTCCCGCCGCCGCACGCGATCGACGCCGACCCCGCCGAGGACGAGCAGGACGACCCGCACGAGGACCCGGACGCTGACCCGGACGCCGGCCGTCGTGAGGAGACGCGCACGCGATCGGCCGTCGCCGCGGCCCTCGCCGGCTCGGCGCTGAGCACCCCGCCGCCGGACGAGGAGCTGCGGGACGAGCCCGAGGACGAGGTGTTCCCGCTCCACGGCGGCCCGCACGAGGAGTCCTCCGCGGACCACCACAACGGGGACGCCGGCATCCCGCCGGCCGGGGGAGAGGGGTCGGCGCAGGACCGCCCGCGCCGTCGGGGTCGCTGGGCCCTGCTCGCCGCCGCCGTGGTCCTGGGCGGCCTCTACGTGGGCGGCTACTTCCTGACGGGCACCCGCATGCCCGCCGACGCGAGCATCGGCGGCGTCGACGTGGGCGGGCTGTCCCCGGCCGCCGCCCGCGCTGCGGTCGACGAGGAGCTCACCCCGCGTGAGGGCGACCCCGTCACCCTCACCCACGGCGACGAGTCCTTCGAGATCGACCCGGCGGAGGCCGGGCTGGCTCTCGACGTCGACGCGTCGGTCGACCAGGCCGGTGGTGCCCGCAGCTGGGACCCCCGCGACATGGTGGCCCTGTTCTTCGGCAGCCACGAGCACGCGCCTGCCCTCGACGTCGACGACGCAGCCCTGAAGGCAGCCGTCGACGGCGTCGCCGAGGCCGTCGACGTGCCGGTCACCGAGGCCCTCATCACCTTCCCCGAGGCGAAGCCGAAGCCCCGCGCACCCAAGCCCGGCCTTGTGGTCCGCAAGGGCGACACCGCCCAGCTCGTGCAGGACCAGTACCTCGTGCAGACCGACCCGGCGAAGGTCCCCACCGCTGTCGTCGAGCCCGCGGTCGACGAGGACGGTCTGGAGCGGGCGATGACCGAGGTCGCCGAGCCCGCGGTCGCCGAGCCCGTGACCATCGAGGTCGGCGACAAGGACGTGGACCTCCCGGTGACCGCGTACGCGCCCGCGCTCACCGTCGAGCCCGTGGACGGAGCGATGGCCCCGGTCATCGACCCCGAGAAGCTGGCCGAGCCGCTCACCGACGCCACGACCGGCATCGGCAAGAAGGCGGTCGACGCCACGGTCGAGATCCGCGACGACAAGCCCGTCGTGGTGCCCGGGAAGGAGGGCGTCGGCCTCCAGCCGCAGGAGATGGCCGAGAAGCTCGTGCCGGTGCTCACCGAGACCGGCGACCAGCGCACCGTCCAGGTCGAGGCCAAGGTCGTCGAGCCGGTGTTCACCACCGAGGACGCCAAGGCGCTCAAGATCGTGGAGAAGATCGGTGAGTTCACCACCGAGTACCCGCACGCCGAGTACCGCAACGTCAACCAGGGCCGAGCGGCCGAGATCCTCAACGGCACCATCCTGAAGCCGGGCGAGACGTTCTCCTTCAACGACACCGTCGGCGAGCGCACCGCGGCCAACGGGTTCACGACCGGCTCGGTCATCAACAACGGCCGCTTCCAGGACGAGCTGGGCGGGGGGGTGTCGCAGGTGGTCACCACCACCTACAACGCAGCGTTCTTCGCCGGCCTCGAGGACGTGGAGCACCACCCGCACGCCTTCTACATCGACCGCTACCCGGTGGGTCGCGAGGCAACCGTGTACTTCGGCTCGCTCGACCTGCGCTTCCGCAACAACCTGCAGAGCGGTGTGCTCATCCGCGCGTTCGTGGAAAAGAGCAGCCCGGGCGGTGTCGGTCGCACCACGGTGCAGATGTGGGGCACCAAGGAGTTCGAGGTGAAGGCCGGCCAGTCCGAGCGCCGCAACTTCCGTGCTCCGGCCACGCGCTACGACGACTCCGACGACTGCGTGCCGCAGGCTCCGCTCCAGGGCTTCGACATCGACATCTACCGCACGCTCAGCAAGGGCGGGAAGGTCGTCAAGCGCGAGACGAACACGGCCAACTACCAGGCGGCGGCGCGGATCGTCTGCGGCGAGGAGCCGAAGGACGACTGAGGCCCGCCCGCGGGTGCCGCACCACCCTCGGCGGTCAGATCGGGACGCGCAGGGAGGCGGTGTAGCCGCCGGCGACGGAGCCGCTGACCTTGGCGAGCTGCAGGGAGTAGCCGTCGCTGAACACGTTGTCGGAGTCGAGCGAGACCTGGGCCAGGTTCGAGACGCTGCGCTCGTACCCGTCCGTGGCGTACACGTCGCTGCAGACGTCCGCGGGGAAGGCCAGCTGCGAGGTCCGCAGCCGGTTGCTCGCCGACGTCGCGTCGTCGAGGCTCGGGTACACCTCGAAGTGCACGTGCGGCCACCGCCCGGTGTAGCAGGCCGGGAAGATCGACGTGAAGGTCACCGTGCCGTCGGCGTCGGCCTCCTGCACGCCCCGCAGGTAGTTCTCGTCCGCCACGTCGTCGGAGTACATCGAGTACCCGCCGTCGCGGTCGCAGTGCCACACGTACACCGCCGCACCGGCCGCAGCGGTGCCGGCGTCGTCGGCGCTGCTCACGTCCACGACGGTGAGCGTCAACGTCAGGGGAATGCCCTCGGCGACCCCGCTCGCACCGCCGAAGCTCGAGCGGATGTCGCTGCGCACGATGCCCGACTCGGTGAGGACGTTCACGCCGTTGGTGCCGTCCGCGGGGTAGGGTCCGTTCGTCTCCTCGGGGATCTCGCCGTCGCCGACCTCGGCCGAGCTGCCGGCTCCGCCGCCCGGGGGTGGCCCACCCGACGGTGCGCCCGTGGCGGTCGTGGATCCCGTGGAGTCGGTGGAGCAGGCGGCCAGGGCGACCGCCGCACCGGCGCCGCCGAAGAGGCCGAGCAGGCGGCGGCGGTGCCACAGGGTCGGGAGGTCGTGGGAGAGGCCGAGGTCGTGGTCCTCGACCTCGTCGTGGTGGGTGCTCATGCGGTCACGCTAGGCGCCGGCGCTGTGAACCCCGCTGGATCGGCTGTGGGCCTCCTGTGAGGGCTCCAGGTAGCGGTACTCGTGGTGGGTGACGAAGCCGTGGGGCTCGTACAGGCTCAGCGCAGCCGTGTTGTCGGGCATGGTCTGCAGGTACACGCGCGTCGCGCCGCGCTCGTGCGCCCACGCCAGGCACGTGCGCACGACGGCGTCCGCGAGGCCGCGGCGCCGGTGGTCGGGAAGGGTCTCCACGGCGGCGACACCGGCCCACTCCCCGGTCACCACCACGCGTCCGACGGCCGCAGCAGGCACCCCGCCGTCCTCCAGCTCGGCGAACCCGACCGTGCGCGGCCCTTCCAGGACGGCTCGGGCGGCAGCGGCGTCGGCCACCCGCCCGTAGCGCGAGAGCCAGCGGTCGGACGCGGTCCCCACCACGTCCACGCGAGGGTCGGCCTCGGGTGCGTCGACGAGGTCGGCGACCTGCACCACCGCGCCACCGCGGTAGCCCGCCCTCGGCACCCACCCGGCATCGAGGAACCGGCGCTCCCAGTCCGAGTCGACCACGACCTGGGCTTGCGGCGGCAGTCCGCGCGCGGCGTAGAACGCCAGGACACGAGCCATGGCCTCCGCGGGTGGCAGGCCGGGCTCGCCCACGACGGCCACCGAGTTCGCGCGCCCGGTGAACGAGCCCGCGGCCCTCAGCTCCCAGTCGCCGATGTGCTCCACGTCCGGCGCCGGCCACCCTCGCGACGTGACACGGACCAGCTCGTCCACGCCCACGTCGAGGGCGCGACGGCTCCGTGCGGGCCGGGGCGGCACGACCTTCAGCGCCACGACGCGGTCGGCGGCGACCACGACCTCGGACCCGTCACGACGCTCGACCGTCACGCCCTGCGGACCGGCCTCGACGACGCGCCCGACCACGTCGGTGGCACTGCCGTCGTCGAGCCGGTGGCGCAGCGTCACGCGCTGCCCGACCAGGATCTCCGCGTCGCTCACGGCAGTACCGTCTCATGAGGCAGACCTGGGTGCGGACGCCCTTGCCCGAGGCGCGATACTGGTCGTCGGCCTGCCCGTGAGCCCTCGGGTCGTGCAGCCCTGCTCGTGTCGAAGGAGTCTCCCGTGACGTACGTGATCGCCCAGCCGTGTGTGGACCTCAAGGACCGCGCGTGCGTGGACGAGTGTCCCGTCGACTGCATCTACGAGGGCAAGCGGATGCTCTACATCCATCCCGACGAGTGCGTCGACTGCGGTGCCTGCGAGCCGGTGTGCCCGGTCGAGGCGATCTTCTACGAGGACGACACCCCGTCGGAGTGGAAGGAGTACTACGACGCCAACGTGAACTTCTTCGACGACCTCGGGTCTCCCGGTGGTGCGGCGCGCACGGGCGTCATCGACAAGGACCACCCGTTCATCGCTGCGCTCCCGCCGCAGAACCAGGAGTGATCCGCGGCCGATGAGCAGGCAGTGATGGAGCGGCCCCGGCTGTCCGCGCGGTTCCCGGACTTCCCGTGGGACACGCTGGCCGACGCGAAGCAGCGCGCGAACGCCCACCCCGACGGCATCGTCGACCTGTCGATCGGCACGCCCGTGGACCCCACGCCCGCGGTCGCCCGCGAGGCGCTCGCGGCGGCGTCGGACGCCCCCGGCTACCCGACGGTGCTCGGACCCGACGCGGTCCGCCAGGCGGCGGTCGACTGGCTCGGCCGTCGGCTCGGTGTCACGGGACTCGCCGCCGACCAGGTGCTGCTCACCGTCGGCTCCAAGGAGCTCATCGCCAACCTGCCGACCCAGCTCGCGCTGGGGCCGGCCGACACCGTCGTGCTGCCGTCGCTCGCCTACCCCACGTACGAGGTGGGTGCCCGCTTCGCCGGTGCCCGCGTGGTGCTCGGTGACCCGGTCGCCGACGGGCTCACCGACGTGCCGTCCCTCGTGTACGTGAACTCCCCGGCCAACCCGCACGGTGAGGTGCTCGGTGCCGAGCACCTGCGAGCGGTGGTGCGCTGGTGCCGTGAACGAGGCGCGCTCCTCGTCTCCGACGAGTGCTACGCCGACTTCGGCTGGGACGCCGAGCCGGTCTCGGTGCTGCACCCCGACGTGTGCGAGGGCAGCCACGAGGGCCTGCTGGCGGTCCACTCGACGTCCAAGCGGTCCAACCTGGCGGGCTATCGCGCCGGGTTCGTGGCAGGCGACCGCGCGGTGGTGGCCGAGCTGCTGGCGGTGCGCAAGCACCTCGGCTTCATGGTGCCCACACCGGTGCAGCACGCCTTCGCCGCGGCGATCGCCGACGACGAGCACGTGGAGCTGCAGCGTCGGCGCTACGCCGAGCGCCGCGACGCCCTGCGCCGCGCCCTGGAGTCGGCCGGCTTCACGATCACCCACTCCGAGGGAGCGCTCTACCTCTGGGCCACCCGCGGCGAGGGTTGCCGCGACACCGTGGCCTGGCTCGCCGAGCGCGGCATCCTGGTGGCACCCGGTGACTTCTACGGCGAGCGCGGTGCGCACCACGTGCGGGTCGCGTTCACCGCCACCGACGAGCGCATCGCCGCCGCCGTGGCCCGTCTCACGGCCTGAGGTCACGCGGCGTCAAGAACGCGTCAAGAGCCGTCAGGGGCTCGTCAGGACGGGCGGCAGGACGCCACGTCGGGTGTGGGCTGGGGGCATGTCCCTGATCACCGCCCTCCAGCTGCTCGGCGTCCTCGCCGTGCTGGTGTACCTGGTCGCGGCGCTCGTGCGCCCCGACCGGTTCTGAGCCGCCATGTCCGACACCCTCTCCGGGCTGCTGACGATCGCAGCCCTCCTCGGCCTGCTCGCCCTCGTGTACGTCCCGTTCGGTGACTACATGGCGCGGGTCCTCGCGTCCCCCCGTCACCTGCGCGCCGAGCGCGTCCTCTACCGCCTCGGCGGCGTCGATCCCGACGCAGAGCAGAGCACGCGCGGCTACGTGCTGAGCCTGCTGGCGTTCTCGGTGGCCGGCATCGTCCTGCTTGTCGCGATCCTCCTGGGGCAGGCGGCCCTGCCCTGGGACCGGGGGCTTCCCGGCGTGCCGTGGGACATGGCCGTCAACACCGCCGTCTCCTTCGCCACCAACACGAACTGGCAGTCCTACGCCGGCGAGTCCACGCTCGGCTTCGCGGCGCAGGCGCTCGGCCTCGCCGTGCAGAACTTCCTCTCCGCGGCCGTCGGCATCGCCGTGGCCGCGGCCCTCGTCCGCGGGTTCACCCGCACGGAGTCGAGCACCCTGGGCAACTTCTGGGTCGACACGGTGCGCGTGACCGTGCGGATCCTGCTGCCGGTCGCGGCCGTCGCGGCCGTCGTGCTGCTGCTCGGCGGCGTCGTGCAGAACCTGTCGGACGTCACCGTGCGCACGCTCTCGGGGGGCAGCCAGGTCGTCCCCGGCGGCCTCGTGGCCAGCCAGGAGGCCATCAAGGAGCTGGGCACGAACGGGGGCGGCTTCTTCAACGCCAACTCCGCCCACCCGTTCGAGAACCCGACGGCGTGGACCAACCTGCTCGAGATCTTCCTGCTGCTCGTCATCCCGGTCTGCCTGACGCGCACGTTCGGCACCTTGATCGGCAACCGTCGCCAGGGGCTGACGCTCCTCGGGGCCATGGGCTTCCTGTGGGCGCTCTCGCTCGCGGTCGCGACGTGGGCCGAGGTGAGTGGGCAGGGCCAGGCGGCGCAGGCTGCCGGCGCCGCGATGGAGGGCAAGGAGACCCGGTTCGGCGAGTGGGCCTCGGCGCTGTTCGCCGTCTCCACCACCGGGACCTCGACGGGAGCGGTCAACAGCGCCCACGACTCGATGTCACCACTGGGCGGCGGCACCGTGCTGGCGAACATGATGCTCGGCGAGGTCTCGCCGGGCGGCGTCGGCGCCGGCCTCTACGGCATCCTCGTCGCGGCCGTGCTCGCCGTCTTCGTGGCCGGGCTGATGGTCGGCCGCACGCCGGAGATCCTCGGCAAGAAGATCGGCTCGCGCGAGATGACCTACGTCGCGCTGCACACGCTCGTCGTGCCCGCGCTCGTCCTCGTCGGGGTGGGCGTCGCGATCGCGCTGCCGTCCACGGCGGACGCGATGGGCAACCCGGGGGGCCACGGCTTCACCGAGGTGGTCTACGCCTTCACGTCCGCCGCCAACAACAACGGCAGCGCGTTCGGCGGCATCACGGTGACGTCGACGTTCTTCCAGCTGGCCCTCGCGCTGGCCATGCTGCTCGGCCGCTTCCTGCCGATCGTGCTGGTGCTGGCGCTGGCCGGTTCGCTGGCGAAGCAGCGCCGTGTCCCGACCACCGCCGGCACCCTGCCCACCGACACCCGGTTGTTCGCCGTGCTCGTCGTCGGTGTCGTGGTGCTCGTCTCGGCGCTCACCTTCTTCCCGACCCTCGCCCTCGGCCCCGTGGCCGAGGCCCTGACAGGAGCCTCGCGATGACCCGCTCGTCCGCCGCGACCCCGTTGTCCCGGCAGCTCGTCGCGCAGCTGCCCTCGGCGCTGCGCAAGCTGGACCCGCGCCACCTGTGGCGCAGTCCTGTCATGTTCCTCGTGTGGATCGGCTCGCTCGTCACGACGGTCTCGGCCGTCGTCGACCCGAGCGTGTTCGCCGTCGCGATCGCCGTCTGGCTCTGGCTCACGGTGGTCTTCGGCAACCTCGCGGAGGCCGTGGCCGAGGGCCGCGGCAAGGCCCAGGCCGACTCCCTGCGCGCGGCCCGGACCGATGTGACGGCCCGCCGGGTCGGCGACGACGGCACCGAGTCCGTCGTGGCCGGCACCGAGCTGAAGGTCGGCGACCGGGTTCGCGTCAGCGCCGGCGAGGTCATCCCCGGCGACGGAGACGTCGTCGAGGGCGTGGCCACGGTCGACGAGTCGGCCATCACCGGCGAGTCCGCCCCGGTCGTCCGTGAGGCCGGTGGTGACCGGTCCGCGGTCACCGGCGGCACCCGGGTGCTGTCCGACGAGATCGTCGTCCGCGTCACGGCGGCACCGGGCGAGACGTTCCTCGACCGCATGATCTCGCTCGTCGAGGGCGCCGAGCGCCGCAAGACGCCGAACGAGATCGCGCTGTCGATCCTGCTCGTGAGCCTGACGATCATCTTCCTGCTGGCCGTCGTGACCATCAAGCCGATGGCCGAGTACGCCGGCGCCCCGCAGTCGACCGTCGTCCTGGTGGCCCTCCTGGTCTGCCTCATCCCGACGACGATCGGCGCCCTGCTGTCCGCGATCGGCATCGCCGGCATGGATCGGTTGGTGCGGGTGAACGTGCTCGCGATGTCCGGCCGTGCGGTCGAGGCCGCCGGCGACGTCAGCACCCTGCTGCTCGACAAGACCGGCACGATCACCTACGGCAACCGTCGCGCCTCGCGCTTCGTGCCTGCCGAGGGCGTGACCCTGGCCGAGCTCACGGAGGCCGCCCGGGTGGCCTCGTTGGCCGACCTGACGCCCGAAGGACGCTCGATCGTCGACCTCGCGGTCGCCGAGACCGGCGGCAGCGGCACGGGCCCGGCCCTGCCGAGCGGCGCGGAAGCGGTCGAGTTCACGGCGCAGACCCGCATGTCCGGTGTCGACCTGCCCGACGGCCGCTCGCTGCGCAAGGGTGCGGGCAGCGCGGTGACCGCGTGGGTCGAGACGCCGCTGTCGCCGACCGTGACCGAGACGATCGACGAGATCTCCCGCTCCGGTGGCACTCCGCTCGTCGTGGCCGAGCGCCACGGTGAGGACGGCCCGGCCCGTGCTCTCGGTGTCGTCCACCTCAAGGACGTCGTCAAGGAGGGCATGGTCGAGCGCTTCGCCGAGCTGCGACGCATGGGCATCCGGACCGTCATGGTCACGGGTGACAACGCGCTCACGGCCCGGGCGATCGCGGCCGAGGCAGGCGTCGACGACGTGCTGGCCGAGGCGACGCCCGAGGACAAGATGCGCCTCATCCGCGAGGAGCAGCAGGGCGGTCGGCTCGTGGCGATGACGGGCGACGGAACGAACGACGCACCTGCGCTCGCTGCTGCCGACGTCGGTGTCGCGATGGCGTCGGGCACGTCGGCGGCCAAGGAGGCCGGCAACATGGTCGACCTCGACTCCGACCCGACGAAGCTCATCGACGTGGTGCGGATCGGCAAGCAGCTGCTCATCACCCGCGGCGCCCTCACGACGTTCTCGATCGCCAACGACCTCGCGAAGTACTTCGCGATCGTGCCGGCCATGTTCGTCGCGGCCTACCCGTCGCTCGACACGCTCAACGTCATGCGGCTGGCGACGCCGGAGTCGGCCATCCTGTCGGCCGTCATCTTCAACGCGCTCGTCATCATCGGGCTGATCCCCGTCGCCCTGCGCGGTGTGCGGACCCGCGCGGCCGATGCCGGCACCGTCCTGCGGCGCAACCTGCTCGTCTTCGGGCTCGGCGGCGTCGTGGTGCCCTTCGTCGGCATCAAGCTCATCGATCTCGTCGTCTCCACCATCCCAGGAATCGGGTGACCCCCATGATGCGTGACCTCTCCCGCCAGCTCGTCGCAGCGGCGCGCCTGCTGCTCGTCCTCACCGTCCTGCTCGGCGTCCTCTACCCCGCCGCCGTGTGGGCGGTCGGACGGGCCGTGCCCGACCGGGCGGACGGCAGCCTCCTGCGCGTCGACGGCACCGCCGTCGGCTCCCGACTCCTCGGCCAGGGCTTCGAGGGCGACCAGTGGTTCCAGAGCCGGCCGTCCGCCGGCGACTGGGACGGCCTCGCGTCGGCTCCCTCGAACCTCGGACCGTCCAACCCGGACCTGCTGGAGGCCGTCGACGAGCGTCGGGCCGAGGTGGCCGAGCGCGAGGGCGTCGACCCCTCCGAGGTGCCGCCGGACGCGCTCACGGCGTCGGCGTCCGGCCTCGACCCGCACGTCAGCCCGGAGTACGCCGACCTGCAGGTGCCGCGGGTGGCTCGCGAGCGAGGGTTGTCCGAGGACACGGTGCGCGCCCTGGTGGACCGCGCGACCTCCGGCCGCGCCCTGGGGTTCCTCGGTGAGCCCGCGGTGAACGTGCTCGAGCTCAACGCGTCGCTCGAGCGGGCAGAATAGGACTCGTGGACGATCGCGAGCGGGGGCGGCTGCGCGTCTACCTCGGAGCCGCTCCCGGGGTGGGCAAGACCTTCGCGATGCTCGACGAGGGCCGGCGGCGGCTCGAGCGAGGCACCGACGTCGTCGTCGCCATCGTGGAGACGCACGGCCGCCCCCGCACCGCCGAGCAGCTCGAGGGGCTGGAGGTGGTGGCCCGGCGTACGGTGCAGCACGGCGCGACGGAGCTGACCGAGCTCGACCTCGACGCCGTGCTCGCCCGTGCACCCAAGGTCGTCCTCGTGGACGAGCTCGCCCACACCAACGCGCCGGGGTCCCGCAACGTCAAGCGCTGGCAGGACGTCGACGAGCTGCTCGAGGCCGGGATCGACGTCGTGACGACGGTCAACGTGCAGCACCTGGAGTCCCTCAACGACGTGACCGAGGCGATCACCGGCGTGCGGCAGCGCGAGACGGTGCCGGACGCGTTCGTGCGCTCCGCGGAGGCGATCGAGCTCGTCGACATGAGCCCGTCGGCGCTGCGACGCCGCCTCGCGCACGGCAACGTCTACCCGGCTGACCGCGTCGACGCCGCGCTCTCGCAGTTCTTCCGCGAGGGGAACCTGGCAGCGCTGCGTGAGCTGGCGCTGCTGTGGCTCGCGGAGCGGGTCGACGAGGGGCTGGAGCGCTACCGCGAGCGGCACGAGATCGACGCGACCTGGGCCACGCGCGAGCGGATCGTCGTCGCGGTGACGGGGGGCCCGGAGTCGGAGCCGCTCATGCGACGGGCCGCGCGCATCGCCAGCCGCGCGCGCCCGGGCGACGACGGCGCGCCGTGGACGGCGCTGTACGTGTCCCGCGGCGACGGCCTGCGCCAGACCGGTCCGGCCCGGCTCGAGGAGCTGCGGCGGACGGCCAAGGAGCTCGGCGGCTCGTTCCACACGGCCGTCGGGGACGACGCGGCGACCGCGATCCTCGACTTCGCGCGGGGACGCAACGCCACGCAGGTGCTGATCGGCGCCAGCCGACGGGGCCGGCTCTCGACGCTGCTGCGCCCAGGCATCGGGGAGACGATCGTCGCCGAGTCGGGAGACATCGACGTCCACATCGTCACGCACGACGAGGCCCGGCGCCGGGACGCCCGGGTGCGCGAGCAGTCGGCGCTCGGGCCGCGCCGCACGGTCGCCGGCTTCGTCCTGGGCCTGCTCGGTCCGTTCGTCCTCGCGAGCGTGCTCCTTGCGACGTCGGACCTGCACGGCCTGCCCACCGAGGCGATGCTCTTCATGGTGCTGGTGGTCGCGGTCGCGCTGCTCGGCGGGTTGTGGCCGGCCGTGCTCGCGTCGTTGGTGAGCGGCGGCGTCCTCAACTACTACTTCACGCCACCGACCAGGACCCTGCAGATCGCGAGCGGCGAGAACGCCGTCGCGGTGGTGCTGTTCGTCCTCGTCGGCATCTCCGTGGCCCTGGTCGTCGACCGCGCGGCCCGGGTCGCGGGCCTGGCCGCGCGGGCGCGTCAGCAGGCCGACACGCTGTCGGTGCTCGCGCACCGCCTGGTGCACGCGGGCAACGACCTCGACCGGCTGCTGCGCAGCACCGTGGAGCTCTTCGGCCTGCGAGGCGCTGCCCTCCGATCGAACGATGGCGCGGTGCTGGGTTGCCACGGCGACCCGACCGGGCCGGAGCAGGAGGTGCCGGTCGGGCCCGACCACGTGCTGGTGCTCCACGGCGATGCCTCGCGCACCGCGGACGAGCCGCTCATCGCGGCGCTGGTGGCGCACGCGACGGTGCTGCTGGAACGGCGCACGGCCATGGCCGTCAAGGCCGAGCAGCGCTACCTCGCCGAGGGCGAGCGCACGCGCACTGCCCTCCTCGCCGCCGTCTCGCATGATCTCCGCACCCCGCTCGCCGCCGTGAAGGCGGCAGTGAGCAGCCTGCGCGACCCCGGGATCACGTGGTCCGACGAGGACCGCGCCGACCTGCTCGAGACCATCGAGGACGGTGCCGACCGCCTCGACGCGCTCGTCGTCGACCTGCTCGACATGAGCCGGCTGCAGACCGGTGCGGTCGTCGCACGGCAGGAGTCGGTCGACGTCAGCGCCGTCGTCGCCCGGGTCGTCGGCGGGACGGCCATCGAGGTCGATGTGGCCGACGACCTGCCGGAGGCGCGGGCGGACGCGGCGCTCCTGGAGCGGGTGCTGGCCAACGTGGTCGAGAACGCGCTGAAGCACGCCGGCGGGACCTCGGTGCGGGTAGACGCGACGTGCGTGGGGGACCGGGTCGTCGTGCGGGTCGTGGACCGCGGCCCAGGGGTGCCGGAGTCGCGTCGCGAGGAGATGTTCGAGCCGTTCCAGCGCCTCGGTGACGTGCCGCGCGGCAACGGCGTCGGGCTGGGCCTCGCCGTGGCGCGGGGGCTCACAGAGGCGATGGGGGGCACGCTGACGGCGGAGGACACCCCGGGTGGGGGCCTGACCTTGCTCGTCGAGCTGCCCGGCGAGGGCATCTCGTCGTGGCCCGCCCCCCTCGACAGCAACCGGGAGGCACCGGCATGACGGTCGTGCTCGCGGTCGACGACGACGCCGCAATCCTGCGCACCCTCGGCATCGCGATGAGGGCCCGCGGCTACGAGGTCGAGACCGTCGCGGACGGCAGGTCCGCGCTGCAGTCCCTCGCCGAGCGGGTGCCCGACGTCGTGCTGCTCGACCTCGGCCTGCCCGACCTGGACGGGACGGAGGTGCTCCGCCGCATCCGTCAGACGTCGCAGGTGCCGGTCGTCGTGCTCTCGGCCCGCCACGAGTCCGACGACAAGGTCGAGGCGCTCGACCTCGGTGCCGACGACTACGTCACGAAGCCGTTCGGCATGGAGGAGCTGCTGGCGCGCGTGCGCGCCTCGGTGCGCCGGGCCCAGCCGACGCCCGCGCCCGTGGTGAGGGTCGGTGACCTGGAGCTCGACATCGAGGACCGCAGGGCGGCCCGCGCGGGTGAGACCGTGCACCTGACCCCGACCGAGTGGAAGATCGTCGAGGTGCTGGCTCGGGCCGAGGGGCGGCTCGTACGGCAGAGCACGTTGCTGACGGAGGTGTGGGGCCCGTCGTACGAGCGGGAGACCCACTACCTGCGGGTGTACCTCGCGCAGCTGCGGCGCAAGCTGGAGGACGATCCGGCCCATCCCCGGATGCTCATCACGGACCCGGGGCTCGGCTACCGCCTGCTCTCGGACCTGTCCTGACAGGATCCCGACGCGACGCTCCCTGGATTCCTGACGTCGGTGCGCTCAGGCCGCCAGCACCCGTGCGACGTCGAGTGACTCGAGGTCGAGCGCCTCGGCCACGGGGCGGTTGTACAGCTGTCCGGCGTGCGCGTTCAGCCCGAGGGCCAGGGCGGGGTCGGCCGCCAGCGCCGCCTGCCAGCCGTGGTCGGCGAGGGCCAGGGCGTAGGGCATCGTCACGTTGGTCAGCGCGTACGTGGAGGTCCGCGGCACGGACCCCGGCATGTTCGCCACGCAGTAGAAGACCGAGTCGTGGACCCGGAACGTCGGAGCGTCGTGGGTGGTGGGACGTGAGTCCTCGAAGCAGCCGCCCTGGTCGATCGCGATGTCGACGAGGACGGAGCCGGGCCGCATGGCCGCGACCAGGTCGTTGCTCACCAACGTGGGGGCCTTCGCGCCCGGCAGCAGCACGGCGCCGATGACGAGGTCGGACGACGTGACCGTCCGCTCGATCTCGGCGGCGTTGGAGTGCACCGTGCGCACCCGGCCGGCGAACCGTGCGTCCAGCTCGCGCAGCCGCGGCACGCTGAGGTCCAGGATCGTCACGTCGGCCCCCAGGCCGACGGCCATGGTGGCGGCGTGCTCGCCGGAGACGCCACCACCGATGACGGTGACGGCCGCGGGCAGGGTGCCGGGGACGCCGCCCATGAGCACGCCGCGCCCGCCGTCCTGGCGCATCAGGTGGTAGGCGCCGACCTGGGTGGCGAGGCGGCCGGCCACCTCGGACATGGGCGCGAGGAGCGGGAGGGAGCGGTCGGCGCGCTGCACGGTCTCGTAGGCGATCGCGGTGGTGCCGCTGTCGAGCACCGCGCGGGTGCACGCTGGGTCGGCGGCGAGGTGCAGGTAGGTGAACAGCACCTGGCCCTCCCGCATGCGGTGCCACTCCGGCTCGATCGGCTCCTTGACCTTCATGACCATGTCGGTGGTGCCCCACACCTCGTCGGGGTCGTCCAGCACGGAGGCGCCGGCGGCCCGGTACTCCTCGTCGGGCATCGAGGACCCCAGGCCGGCACCGGCCTGCACCACGACGTCGTGGCCGTGGGCGACCAGCTCGCGGACGCCCTCCGGCGTCATCGCGACGCGGTACTCGTGGTTCTTGATCTCCGTAGGAACGCCGATACGCATGGATCTATCGTGAACTTTCGACGCGAAAGACCGCAAGAAACCTGAAGATCATTCTGTAGAGTGCCACTCGTTCCGTGTGCTGACCGACTCCCAGTCCCGCGAGGTGGCGCCGTGCCGAAGGATGTTCGACCACTCGACGACGTCGACCGGCGGCTGGTCGCCCTGCTCCAGCAGGACGGCCGCCTCCCGAACAACGAGCTGGCCCGCCGGGTGGGCGTCGCGCCGTCGACCTGCCTGGGCCGGGTGCGGTCGCTCGTGGAGCGCGGGGTGGTGCGCGGCGTCCACGCCGACGTCGACCCGGCGGTGCTCGGGCTCGAGATCCAGGCCATGATCGCGGTGTCCCTGACGCGCGACTCGCGCACGTCGCTGCCGGACTTCGCGCCCGTCATGGCGTCGCGCGCCTACGTGCTGAACACCTTCTACGTGTCCGGCTCCTACGACTACCTGCTCCACGTGGGATGTGCGGACACCGAGGACCTGCGCGACATCGTCAACGAGGTGAGCGGCCTGCCGCAGGTCGCGGGCACCGAGACCCACCTGATCTTCGAGCACCGGGCGGGCCGGGCCGCCACCTCCGCGGCGCCCTGAGGCGTCAGTCGAGGTCGTCGGACCGGACGAGCCGTCGGCGCACCGAGAGCAGCTCGAGCTCGGGTCGGGAGGCGAGCATCCGCTCGGCCCGGTCGAGCACGGACTCGGCGTGCGACCGGTCGCCCGAGGTGAGGGCCACCCCGACGAGCGCGCGCCGGTAGAGGTCGAGGTGGCCGACCTCGGCCACGGAGACCTCGAGCGCACGACGCAGCTCGTGGACCACGGGCCGCACCACGCCACGCTTGGCCTTGAGCGAGTGCACGTCGCCGAGCAGCAGCTCGGCCTCCAGCCAGCCCACCCACATGCGCGTCATCGCCTGGTCAAGCGCGCGAGGCCCGCAGCTCGTCGACGAGGGACGGGCGTGACGGCGTCCAGCCGAGGCTCCGCGCCTTGGCGCCGTCGGCCTGCTGGTCGAGCAGGAGGGCGTCGCCGAAGGACTCGCCGAGCCGCTCGTGGACCGTCTCGGTGGTGGTGCCTGCCACCGCGTCCGCGAGGGCCAGGCCGAGGTCGCGCACGCTGGGGGAGTGGCCGCTGACGCCGAGCAGGTGTCCGTGGCCCTCGCCGGAGGTGAGGACGAGTGCGTAGAGCTCGGCGAGGTCGTCGACGTGCACCGTGGCCCAGTGCTGCTCGCCGCTGCCGACGAGCTCGAGAGCGCCCTCGCCGGTGCGCTGGGCGTGGACGAGGAGCTGCGCGATGCCCTGGTCCGGGGCGTGGACGACGCCCGGCTCGACCACCGTGGCGCGCACGTCGGCATCGAGCAGCCGCTGCTCGCGCTCGCGTCGCCAGGCCGTCAGGGCGGGTGGGGCCGGAGGGGTCTGCTCGGTGATCGCGTCGCCGTCGCCGTAGGTCCAGACCCCGCCGGTGTGGACGAAGGGCCGGGACGTCCCGCCGAACGCCGAGACCACGGCGTCGACGACCGCGTCGTCCAGGGCCGGCGACGTCGCGTCCCCCGGTGAGGCGGTGTGCACCGCACCGTCGTGCTCGCGCAGGGTCGCGGAGAGCCATGCGACGTCGGTGAGGTCGCCCTCGAGGGCGGTGGCACCCGCGGCCGCCACGGTCTCGGCCGAGTCGGCGCTGCGCACCACGGCCGTGACGTCGTGGCCGTCGTCGACGAGGCGGCGCAGCACGGCGCCGCCGATGAGCCCGGTTCCCCCGGTCAGCAGGATCTTCATAAAGAGGTCAACGCCGACCCCGACGCGACTGTTCCGCGGCGTCGGTCAGCCGAGGATCTCCATGAGCCAGTGCTCCTTCTTCTTCGGCTTGCGGTACCGGTCGCCCCGATACTTGTCGTCCCTGTACTTGTCGTCCCGGTACCGGTCGTCGGGGCGCTCGTAGCCGAACGTGCGGTCGTCGTCGCGGTGCGCGACACGAGGCGCCGCCGGGGGAGCGGGAGCAGGGGCGGTGTCGGCGGCGACGCGGTCGAGGATCTTGTCGAGCTCGCCGCGGTCGAGCCACACGCCTCGGCACTCGGGGCAGTAGTCGATCTCGACGCCGGACCGCTCGCTCATGGTCAACGTGGCACCGTCAGTGGGGCACTTCATGGTGGAACCTCCTGCCGGGCACAACGTCCGGGAGGTGGTGTCGGTTCCCGCGCCCCCTGCGTCCGACGAGACCGGAAAAAACGACGTGGCTCCGGCCGCTTCTCGGCGGCACGGAGGTGGTGAACTACGGTGGGTTCTT